>DATKCC010000189.1:0-8865 GCA_035513375.1 Thermoanaerobaculia bacterium
CCGAAGATCCGGGAGTAGTGGGCGATGCGGTCGATGCCCAGGGCCTTGCCGACGTTGTAGAAGTAGATGTCGCACGAGCCCTTGATCGCCGCCTCGAGCGCCACCCTGCCATGCCCTTGGCGCTTCCAGCACCGGAAGCGGTGGTTGTAGATCGTCGTCGCGCCGCCGCAGTGGACGGTCGAGCGCTCGTCGATCACCCCTTCGGCAAGGCCGGCGGCGGCCATCACCACCTTGAACACCGAGCCGGGGGAGTGCGTGTTCTGCACCGCGCGGTTCTGGAGCGGGTGGTGCGGAGCGTCGAGGATCGCCTGCCAGTCGGCTCGGGTAATGCCGCGGGCGAGCAGGTTCGAGTTGTAGGAGGGCGCCGAGTGGAGGGCGCGGATCTCGCCGGTCCGGGGGTCCAGGGCGACGATCGCGCCGACCTTGTCGCTCATCAGGCGCGCCGCCTCCTGCTGCAGCCCGAGGTCGAGCGACAGGGTGAGGGGCCGCCCGGACTCGGCGCGATCGCGCCGGTATTCCTCGAGCACCCGGGCGCGGCTGTCGACGACCACGACCCGCTCGCCGTCGTCCCCCCGGAGGTGGTGGTCGTAGCTGCGCTCGACGCCCTTCTTGCCCAGGAGGTCGCCGGGCACGTACCGGCCGTCGGAGGTTTCGATCTCGTCCGGCGAGGCCTCGCCGAGGTAGCCCAGGACGTGGGCCGTGCGGGGACCGTGCCGGTAGAGCCGGAGGTGCCGGACGTCGATCTCGAACTCCGGGTGCTCCAGGCGCTTGGCCTCGAACCGGCCGACCTGGCCGAGGGTCAGGTCAGGCGCCACCAGGGCCGGCTTGAAGGCCGGTGCCGCCCGTGCCGCCGCCACTGCCCGGCGCAGGTCATCCTCGGGTCGGCCGAGGATACCGGCCGCGAAGCGCACGCTCTCCTCGAGGTCGAGCGAGCGGCTGCGGTCGATAAGCAGGTCGTAGGACGGCACGTTCTCGACCAGCAGCCGCCCCTCACGGTCGTAGATCAGGCCGCGGGGCGCCCGGATCGGGAGCTTACGCAGACGGTTGTTCTCGGCGAGCTCGAGGTAGTAGTCGCCGTGAACGATCTGGACCGACCAGAAGGTGGCGGCGATGACCGCCAGCAGGCCGATCGCCAGGCCGGTCAGGAGGCGGACGCGCCGGATGAGGTCGTCGCGATGTTCCCGAACTTGCATCGTCGCTACAGACGGATCTTCGTCAGTCTACGCCTCCGCGCCCGCTCGCGCAGCATTCCGAAGCGGCTCCCGGCGAGGTACAGGAGCGCCCCGACGGCGCCGTTGGCCAGAGCCTCGACCACCACCCAGACCGGGTCGGGCGGCTCCGGCGCGGTGAACAGGAGGGCGAGCAGGACGAGGATCGACTCCTCGAGGAGGGTGGCGAGGGCCACCGCCACCAGCACGGCCCCAGGCCCTCCGAGGTCCAGCCGCTGCGCGGCGCGGGCGACCGCGTACCCGACGATCGTATCAGCGAAGCCGTGAAGGCCGTAGAGGCGGCCGGAGAGGGCGTCGTGGATGAGGCCGGCGGCGGCCCCGCCGAGGAGGCCACTGGCGCTCGAGCCGCCCAGGGCGTTGAGCACGGCGACGACCAGGAAGAGGTCGAGGAACCGCGGTAGCTCCGGCACCAGCCACGAGCCCACGACGTGGGCCGCGAGGGCGAGCGCCAGCCCCAGGACGAGCCTAGCGGCCGCCACGGCCATCGCCCTCGATGAGCCCGTCCGGGATCCGCCCGCGCTCGAGCAGGTAGACACGGTCGAGGAAGGCGAAGTCCACGGCCGGCGCGACCGCGACCTCTCGGAAGAGCTCGCCGCTGTCGCCGACCTCGACCACGGTGCCAATCAGGATGCCGCGGGGATAGATGCCGTCGGTACCGGCGGTCAGCACCCGGTCGCCGGGCAGCACCGAGGCCTGGAGCGGGACGAAGTCGAGCTCCAAGAGGTCGCTGCCGCCACGCACCAGGGCCTGGCGGCGGGTGCGCGCGATGACCGCCGAGGCTGCTGCCGCCCGGTCGGTCAGGAGCTGCACCTTGGCGTAGGGGCCGGAGACCTCGACCACCCGTCCGACCAGGCCCTCCGGCGTGACCACCGGCTGATCCACGCGGGCGGGTTGCTCGCCCAGGTGGAGGATCAGCGTGCGCAGCCAGGAGGAGTGATCGAGGTAGATGACCTCGACCGGCCGCAGCCGTCCCGGCACCTGGGGGGTGTAGTCGAGCGCCGCGGCCAGGCGGTCGCGCTCCTCCTCGACATTGCGCAGGCGGAAGAGCTCGAGCTCGAGCTCCTCGAGGCGCCCCCTGAGGGTCCGGCTCTCGAGCTCGAGCTGATCGCGGCTGCGGAATCCTTCGCCCAACTCCTCGACCGAGCCCGAGAACCAGGAGACCAGGCGCGGCATCGGCGCCACCACGCGCAGCATGCCGCGCTCCAGCAGGTTCTTCCCGCCCTCGCCGCGAACCTGGACGGCGAGGAGCAGCAGCTGGGCGACGAGGACCAGGGCGAGCAGCCAGACCGCATGGCTCTCCTTCACCGGGCCTCTCCGTGCATGCCCCGATTATCGGCGATCGGCGGGGAGTCTCCTAGCGGATCGACACCTTGCGCAGCAACTCGATGTCCTGGAGGACTCTGCCGGTACCGAGGACGACCGAAGCGAGCGGATCCTCGGCAAGCACTACGGGCAGGCCGGTCTCGTCGCGCAAACGCTGATCGAGGCCGCGCAGGAGCGCGCCGCCGCCGGAGAGGACGATCCCTTTGTCCATGATGTCGGCGGAGAGCTCGGGCGGGGTGCGCTCGAGGGCCATCTTGACCGCCTCGACGATCGTCTGGACCGTCTCGGCCAATGCCTCGCGGATCTCGGCGTCGGAGATGGTCAGGGTCTTCGGCACCCCCTCGACCAGATCCCGGCCCTTGATCTCCATCGTCATCTCCTCCTTGAGCGGGGAGGCCGAGCCGATCTCCATCTTGATCAGCTCCGAGGAGCGCTCACCGATCAGGAGGTTGTACTTGCGTTTCAAGTACTGGATGATGGCCACGTCCATCTCGTTGCCCGCCACCCGCACCGAGCGGCTGTAGACCGTTCCGGCGAGCGAGATCACCGCCACGTCCGTCGTGCCGCCGCCGATGTCGACGATCATGTTGCCCGAGGGCTCGGTGATCGGCAGCCCCGCCCCGATCGCCGCCATCATCGCCTGCTCGACCAGGAAGACCTCCGAGGCGCCGGCGCGCATCGCCGAGTCCCTGACCGCTCGCTTCTCGACCTGGGTGATCTCCGACGGCACGCCGATGACGATCCGCGGGTGGACCACCATCTTCCTGCCGTGGGCTTTCTTGATGAAGTACTCGAGCATCCGCTCGGTCACCTCGAAGTCGGCGATCACGCCGTCCTTCATCGGCCGGATGGACTCGATGTTGCCGGGGGTGCGTCCGAGCATCTCCTTGGCCTCGCCGCCCACGGCCTCGATGCGGTTGGTGAGCTTGTTGATCACCACGACCGAGGGCTCGCGCACCACGATGCCCTGGCCCTTCGCGAACACCAGGGTGTTGGCGGTTCCCAGGTCGATGGCCAGGTCCTTCGAGAAGTATCTGAGAAACGAAATCAGTGGCATGGCTCTCCCGACGTCCCCGCGTCTTCCGCTCCCTGTGGCGTCTGTGGCTCTCGACCTCGGAGGCGTTACGGCTAGAGCACTTCGACGAAGACCCGTGGGTTGACGGCCGTCTCGTTGCCGTCGGCGTCGCGCGCCCGGACCTCGATGAAGCTCCAGCCCTCTTTCGTCACCTGGATGGTCTTGGTAAACGAGCCGTCGGGGCTCACCTGGACCGGCTCGCCGTTGATTTCGACGACGCTCCCGGGCTCCACCCTGCCGCCGAGGATGAAGATATCACCGTAAGCCTTGATCTCGGCGAGCTCGAGCTCGGGCGGTTCGCGGTCGCCTCCGCCCGCGGCCCGGCGGAAGGTCGAGACCCGGAGCTTCCGTGAGCCGCTCCAGGGTCCGATCGCCCCGTCCGGCGCCATCGCCGCGACGCGCCAGACGAAGACGCCCTCGCCGCGCAGGCCCAGAGTGGCCCGGGTCGTGGCCCGGTCCGTGACGTCGATTAGGTTGTCCACGAAGAGATGGCTGCGGGCGACCTGGAGGGCGTAGCCCGAGGCGCCGTCGACCGGCTGCCAGTCGAGCACCACCTCGTGGGTCCGGTCCATGTCGAGCTCGGCGTTGTCCTCCGGCCCTTCGAGCGCGGGGGCCGCCGGCAGCGGCTGGGGCTCGGTGAGCCGGCCCTGGCGCTGGACGACCTGCTCGAGCTCTTCGATCCGCCGCTCCTGACCGCCCGTCGCGGCGACCTCCATCTCCCCCCTGAAGGCGGCGAAGCGGCCGATCTTCGATCCCGCGTCGTAGGTGACCGTCGCCTCCGAGTCGCCCGCGACCCGAGCCTCGGCCTCCGGCGTCGAGACCTTGCTGCCGCGGCGGGCCGGGGTGTTCAGGTTCACCCACCCGTAGTCCATGCGGATCGTCTGCTCGCCCGGCGCGCCGGCGGAGCTGCGGCTCCTCGAGACGATGAGCTGGGTGTCCGGCCGGACGGTGTAGAGGGTGCCGTCGAGGAACATGATCTCGGCCGAGCCGTTAGAGCCGGTCTTCACGTGGTCGCCGGAGTGGAGGACGACCCGCGCGCGGGCGTCCTGCCAGGGGCCGCCGTCGCCCCGGCGGTACTCGACCCGCCCCTGGGCCGAGATGAAGTGGGCCTGCCCTCCCCCCGGCCGCCGGCCCCCGGTCTCCTCGAGGATCGTCAGCAGGATCCCGCGGCTGCGCAGACCGAGCTCGAGCGCTCGCTGGTACTCGAGCTGGGCGAAGGCCGCAGCGGCGCCGGCGAGGCTCTCGACGGCGCTCTTGTAGTCGCCCTGGAAGCCCTCCACGAGCTCCTCGCCCTGGAGCCGGGTGACCAGGAGCCGCGACTCGCCGATCACCTCCCCGGCGCGCCGCTCGAGGTCGTAGCGCTCCCAGTAGCGGTAGCCGAAGAAGCCTACGGCGAGGAGCCCGAGCAGCCCGAGCACCATTCCCCACGCCCGGAGCGTGTCCACCGAGACGCTGTACCAGTCCCGGGTCTTGGGGTCGATGAGGGGACGTTCCACGGGTCTGCGGGCCTTATATCGAAGAAGGGCAATATAGCAAAGGGGTCGCCCAGCCGTCCGCCGGCCGGAGCCGACGAGCCTTTCGCAGCGGGCGCCGACCTTGCCCCGAGCGGGGCGGTGTTGCTACAGTGCGGGTTTCTCCCCGCGCCGGCGGGGCTGGTGTTGGTCTGTCCGGCGGTCGTCGCATACGGGAGAGATCTAAAGGAGATCCACGGGCCATGCTCAAGGTGATGCGGGAAAACATCAAGAACCTCGCCTGGGTCCTCTGGGCGGTGATCGCGGTGTTCGTCCTCCTGGTGTTCGTGGACTTCGGCGGCGCCGGCCTCGGTGGCCCGACGGGAGGGGGCTCCGTGGCCGCGAGCGTCGGGGAGCACAAGGTCACCTGGCCGGAGCTCGAGCAGCAGGGGCGGGAGCTGGAGAACCGGATGCGCTCGCTCTACGGCGACCAGTGGACGAGCGAGCTGGCCGAGCAGCTCCAGATCAAACGCCGGGCGCTCGAGGAGCTGCTCAACTCGAAGATCCTGCTCGCCGAGGCTCGGCGGCTGGGTCTGAAGGTGAACGACGAGGAGCTGCGCCAGGAGATCCTGCGCCAGTTCGGGGACGAGGGCGGGGAGTTCCTCGGCCGGGAGATCTACGAGAGCTGGACCAGCCGCCAGTTCGGGAGCCCGGCGGCCTTCGAGGAGATGCTCCGGGAGGACCTCCTGCGGCGCAAGCTCGTCGAGGTCCTGACCCAGACGGTCTACGTCAGCGACGAGGAGGTCGAGAGCGCCTACCGCGAGGACGTGGAACGGGCCGCGATCCGCTACCTCCTCCTGCCTCGGGACCGCTTCGCCGACGAGGCGCGGGCCGATCAGGCGAGCCTCGAACGCTATTACCAGGAGCACCAGGCCGACTACGGGCTCCCCGAGCAGCGTGCGGTCGACTACCTGCTGGTCGACAAGGGGCTACTCCGCTCCCGGTTGGAGATCCCCGAGGCCGACCTCGTGGCCTACTACGAGGAGAATGCGGACCAGTTCACCCGCGAAGAGCAGGTCCAGGCGCGCCACATCCTGCTCCGCACCGACAAGCGCTCCGCCGAGGAGGCCCGGACCGCGATCGAGCAGGCACGGCGCCGGATCGAGGGCGGCGAGGATTTCGCCGCCGTCGCGCGGGAGCTCTCCGAGGACCCCGGCTCGGCTGTCCGCGGCGGCGACCTCGGCTCCTTCGGCCGGGGTCGGATGGTGCCGGCCTTCGAGGAGGCGGCCTTCGGCGCCGAGGTGGGTGAGATGGTCGGACCGTTCGAATCCGACTTCGGGGTCCACCTGCTCGAGGTCACCGGCCGCAGCGCGGGCGGGAGCACCCCGTTCGAGCAAGCCCGGGAAGCGGTCCGCGCCCGGCTCGCCTCGGAGCGCGTGGACGGCGAGGCAGCCGCGCGCGCCCTCCGGCTCCGGAGCCGTCTCGACGAGGTCGGCCCCGGCGAGCTCCGGGCGACCATGGAGCAGCTCGCCGAGGAGGACCCGTCGGTCCAGTTCGCCACCGCCGGGCCCTTCGGCGAAGGGGGCTTGATCCCCGGGGTGGGCCGCTCCCCGGAGCTCTCGGAGGCGGCCTTCGCCCTCGGGCCCGGGGAGCTCGCCCAGGGCACCATTTCGGCGCCGCGCGGCCCGATGGTCGTCCGCCTCGCCGAGGTCATGCAGCCTCGGATCCAGCCCCTGGCCGAGGTCGAGACCCGCGTGCGAAGCGAGGTCGAGCGGGAGCGCCAGCAGGAGCTGGCGGAGGCGCGCCTCGCCGAGCTCCGGCAGCTGGGCGCGGCGGCGCCGTCGCTGGAGGCGGCCGCCGCGGAGCTCGGCGTGGACCTGGTCGAGACCCCGGAGTTCGGGCGCGGCGGAACGATCCAGGGGCTGGGCTTCGCCCCGGAGGTCGCCGAGGTCGCGCTCGGCGCCGAGCAGGGCGACCTGGTGGGTCCGCTCGAGGTCGGCCAGGGCGCGCTGCTGTTCGAGGTCACCGAGCGCCACGGCTTCGACCCCGAGGAGCTCGAGCGGCGGCGCCAGGAGATCCGCGCCCAGGTGGCCCAGGAGCGCACCGAGCAGCTCCTGTCGTCGCTCATCCTCGAACGCCGGCGCCAGCAGGGCGGCATCCGGCTGAGCCGGGAGCTGCAGGAGGAGATCGGTGCCGGCGTCCCGGGCGCCTCGTAGCAGCGGTTCCAGCCGGCAGACCCGGGCGGTCCATGCCGGCGAGGGAGCCGCCGCCCCGCGGCGCCCGGCCGGCGCCGCCATCTACCAGACCGCGCCCTTCGTCTTCTCCTCGACCGAGGAGCTCGACCGGGCGTTCGCAGCCGGCGGCGCTGAGGGCGTATACAGCCGCCAGGGTAACCCGACGGTCCGTGCCGCCGAAGAGAAGCTCGCGGCCCTGGAGGATGCCGAAGATGCGGTGGCCTTCGCCTCGGGCCTGGCCGCGATGTCGGCGGTCGTGACCGCCTGGTGCGCCTCGGGGGACCGGGTCCTGGCATCGGCCGACCTCTACGGGGGAACGGCGGCCTGGCTGGCCGCGCTCGGTCGGCGCCAGCCGGAGATCGTCGTCGAGACGGTGGCGCTCGGGGGCCTCGTCCAGCGGCTCCGCGATCCTGTCGCGCCGGCGCCGCGGCTGGTCCTGGCGGAGAGCCCGAGCAACCCGCTCCTCGCGTGTTGCGACCTGGCCGAGCTCGCGGCGGCGGCCGGGGCGCGCGGGGCGCTGGTCGCCATCGACAACACCTTCGCCACGCCGATCCTCCAGAACCCCCTGGCGCTCGGCGCCGACCTGGTATTCCACAGCGCCACCAAGTACCTGGGCGGCCACAGTGATCTGACCGCTGGCTTCGCCGCCGGCTCGCGCGAGCTCCTCGGGCGGGTCCGCGAGGTCCAGGTGCTTTCGGGCGCCTGCCTCGACCCCTTCGCGGCCTTCCTCCTCGCCCGGGGAATGAAGACCCTGGCGCTCCGGGTCGAGCGCCAATCGGAGAACGCCGCCCGGCTCGCCCTTTACCTCCGGGGCCGTCCCGGCGTCGTCGCGGTCCACTACCCCGGCGACGACCCGGTCGCTCGGCGCCAGATGCGCGCTGGCGGCGGCATGCTCTGCTTCGAGGTGGCGGGAGGCCTGGCCGCCGCGGCGGCGGTGGCCGACCGGTTCGAGCTCTTCCGGATCATCCCAAGCCTGGGCGGGGTCGAGAGCGGGGTGTCGCTGCCCGCCCTGACCTCGCACCGCCGGCTGACGGCGGGCGAGCGCGCGAAGCTCGGGATCGGCGACGGCCTGATCCGCCTCTCGGTCGGGATCGAAGGCTACGAGGACCTGGAGGCCGATCTCGCACAGGCGCTCGCCGGCTCTGCCCGGCTGGCAGGGCCCGGGCCGCGGGCCGAGCGAGCGCCGTAGGGTGCAACGAGCCCCGGGGGGGGCGGGATCGAGGGCAGGGGAGGCGGTGACGTCGTCTCGGCGGTCTGAGGCGGCGCTCCGTTAGACTCCGGCCCGATGATCGGCTACCTGCGGGGCCGGGTGATCCGCGCCGGGATGGAGCGCTTGCTGCTCGACGTGGGCGGCGTCGGCTACGAGGTCCAGGTCTCGCTCGCGACCTACTCGGCGCTCCAGGCGAGCGGGAAGGACGAGATCGGCCTCTACGTCCACACCCACCTGTGGAGCGACGGGCTCGCCCTCTACGGCTTCTGGACCGAGCTCGAGAAGCGCCTGTTCGAGCGCCTGATCACGGTCTCCGGGATCGGGCCGCGCCTCGCGCGGGTGA
>DATKCC010000190.1:0-7973 GCA_035513375.1 Thermoanaerobaculia bacterium
TGATCTTCTGGCCCGGGTAGATCTTGTCCGGGTCCTTGATGACGTCTCGGTTCGCCTCGTGAATCCTGGGCCACTCGCTCGCCTTGCCGTAGTGGCGCTGCGCGATCGCCGAGAGCGTATCGCCCCTCTGGATCTCGTAGGTCTTGCCTCCCCCGGCCGAGCCGGCCGACGGTGACGGACCCGGCGCCGGGCTCGCGGTCGGCTTCGGGACCTCCCGCGCCGTCGACGACGCCCCCCCCGCCACGTTGCCGAAGTCCGGCTTGCCTGCCGCGGGTCGCTTCTCGTCATCCTTGCCCTTCTTGCCGAAGATCGAGCTCAATAGTCCCATCGCGTCCCTCCTTTTCCAGGTCATCTCGAACGGAGCTTCCGTCCGGCCAGATACGACGCACAAACTGTGCCGAGTCCTCGGCCGAGGCACTCGGCGCGGCCGTACGGACTTCCACCACGGGCTGCTAGTCCCAGGTCGCCGTCGCTTCGCCTCCCGCCGGCAAGTGGATCCGCAGCACTCTCTCGGAGTTTTCCGGGACTCGGCCTCGGACCTCCAGGCGCTGCGCGGGGCCATCCGGAAGAGCCACGTAGACCCACAGGCTCTCCGCTTCCGGCGGCACCACCACCTCCTCCTCGAAGCCTCCGGTCGAGGGGGTCCGGGCGAACCACCACGAGCGCTCGTAGTACGAAAACCCCCGACGCAGGAGCTGCCGGCCATCCGCGTAGAGGGTGATCACGCCTTCCGGCGAATCGCTGGTGAGCAGGAGCCGGACCCTGGCCTCCGCGCCCGGCGCCGAGGGTTTCAGGGTCGCACCGCCGGCCGGCCCCAGAGTCTCCGCCGCGCGGTCGAGAGCCGCCCTGGCTTCGCTCGCATCGCGCTCCCCCGGCGCCACCCGGCCCCGCGCCGTGGCCACCAACTCTCTGGCCTCCCGGTTGGCGAGGGCCGAGCGCGCCGCCTCGAGCTCCCCGCCCCGCCGGCGCGCCTCCGCTTCGGCTTGCCGGCGCATGCGCCCGATCCGCTCGGGGTCGGGGAGACGCGGCTCCAACCGTTCCACCACTTCGAAGAAAAGCGCCGCGCCTTCGGCGTCCCCGGAGCCCAGGAGGCGCTGGCCTTCACGGAGGAGGCGCAGCGCCTCCATGCTCGGCCCGTCGAAGTCGGCCTGCGCCATGTCGACCTCGATCGGGGTGACCGGATCGGCGGTGAAGGAGCGGTAGGCCACGTAGACCACTGCGGAAAGCGCCAGCGCGACGAGGGCCGCGGCCGCGGCGCCGGCTCGTCCTGAGAGCCGCCGGTGGGCACCGCGGCCCGCCCGGGAGCCATTCAGGCCCTCGGTTCCGGCCGCGTACCGACGCGGCCGGCGGCCAGGGTCCTCCACCCGCTCCGCAGCATCGTGCGGCGGACCGGTCATCAGCGTGCGCTCCAGCATGTCCTCATCGGAGTCCTCCTCGCCCGCCGCTGCGGCGGCCCGATAGAGGATCTGCCGGAGCTCCCCGGCCAGCTCGCCGGCCGAGCCGAAGCGCCAGCGGGGATCCTTCGCCATGGCTCGATCGAGCAGTGGCCGCACCCCCGCGGGCAGCCCGCGCTCCTCACCCGGGGGCGGGGCCGGCTCGTGGACCACCCGGTGGACCACCTCGGCCACGGTCCGGCCCGCGAACGGCCGGCGGCCGGCGAGCATCTCGTAAAGGACCACCCCCAGGCTCCAGACGTCGGCTCGCGCACTGACCTCCCGCCCCAGGATCTGCTCCGGCGCCATGTAGCCGGGAGTGCCGAGGATCTCCTCTCCCTCCGCCGGGGCGCCTTCGGAGTCGCGGCCGGGCCCGGGCGCCGCGATGCCGAAATCGGTGAGCTTGACCCGCCCGCCCGCAGTGATCAAGACGTTGGCCGGCTTGATGTCCCGGTGCACCAGCCCCATGGCGTGGAGGTAGTCGAGGGCCGAGGCGACCTGCGATATCCAGTCGACGGTGCGCTCGAAATCAGGGGGCCCGCCGTCCTCGAGGATCTCGGCGAGGCTCCGCCCCTCGACGTACTCCATGGAGATGAAGAACGAGCCGTCCTCGCCCTCGACCACGTCGTAGAGGGTGACCACGTTGGGGTGGGAGAGCATGCCGGCGCTCCGGGCCTCGCGGAGCAGCTGCTCGCGTGTCGACTCGCCGGCACCCGAGGCGGAGGGGGTCGCCCGGAAGCTCTTGATCGCCACCTCCCGGCCGATCAGGGTGTCGAGGGCGCGGTAGACCGTTCCCCAGGCGCCGCGGCCGATGACTTCGAGGACCCGGTAGCGCCCGAGCTCGACGGACGGATCCACAGAGAAGGGTTCCCCGTTCACGTCGTCCTACGAAGCAACATCGGTGCCGCGCGTCGCTGAGCCGGACCGGCGGCCCTCATTCGAGGCGTGCCGCCAGGGTGTGGTCCTCGGCGAGGCTGACGTGAAGCCGGCGGGTGGCGCCACCGGGGACGCTGCCCTCCAGCACCCGCGTGATCGCCGGCCGGCCCGGCAGGGCGACGAGGATCCGCACCGTGGCCAGTCCCGAGCGGACGTCATAGGAGTTCTCCACCTCGCCGGCCGTAGGGACCGAACGGAACAGGCCCTCCTTGCGGTAGAAGCGATAGCTCTCGCTGAGGAGCTGCTCGCCGTCGAAGTAGACTGTCAGAATCCCTTCGGGCGCTGCACTGAAGTAGTAGAGCTCGAGCCGCGAGCGGCCGGTCGCCGCCGCCGGCTCCTCGGCCGCCACCGGCGGCTCGCCCGCCGCCGCCTGCGCTGTATCCTCTGCGGCCGGTTCGGAAGCCGCCGACTCGTCGGCCGTCAGACCCTCGGGGAGGGCGGCCGCTCGGGAGCGGGCCTCTGACTCGCGCCGTTCGGCGCTCCGCGCGAGCGCTCGCTCGGAGCGCCCGGTGATCGCCAGCGCCTCCGGGTTCTCCGGCTCGACCGCGAGGACCGCCCGCGCGGCCCGGCCGGCCTCCTCCCAGCGCGCGCCCTCGGCCGCGATCCTGGCCTCTTCGAGCCCCAGCGACACCCGATCGACACGCTCTCCAAGGCGGCCGAGGGACCGCGCCTGGTCCTCCACCTGGCGGCGGCGCGCGCGGACGCCCGGGAGATCGGGGGCCGCCCGCTCGGCCCGCCGCAGGTAGACCAGGGCCGCCATCGGATCGCCGGCATCGAGATGGGCTCGGGCGGCCCGAAGGTGCGGCGCGGCGGCGAGGCGCTGGCCGTGCTCCGGAGGCGCCTCGTCCACGGTGCCGGCGCCGGCGCGGACCGCGGCGAAGACCAGCAGGCCGCCGAGCAGTGAAGCCGTGGCCGCGGTCACCGCCGCAACCAGGATCAGACGCCAGATCGGAGGCGGCGCCGCGCCCGCGGGCGCGGCGCTGCGGAGCGTACGAAGGGTGGCGCGGGCCGCCGAGCCGAGACCGGTCGCGACCGCTGCGGCGCCCCGCTGGATGGCGCCGGCCGCGCTCCGGGCCGCGCGAGCCCGGGCGGTAGGGCCGCTCTCGGCGGCGCGCGCCACCGGCGGCGGCTCGGGGAGGTCGAGCAGCGTCGGATCGAAGATGACCCGGGTGTCATTGAGGCTCTCCGCCGACCGGGTCGCTACCGCCGCCGCTCCCAGCGCTTCGGCAAGCTCGCCGATGCCGGAGAAGCGCTCGGCCGGGTCCTTGGCCAGCGCTCTGTCGAGCAGGCCCAGAAAGGGCGCTGGAAGGTGGCCGACGTACTCCGCCGGCGGCGTGTACTCGTCGTAGACGATCCGGTGGGTGACCACCGTGACGTTCTCGCCCTTGAACGGCTTCTCGCCGGTGAGCATCTCGTAGATCACGACGCCCAGGGAGAAGACGTCGGCCCGGTGATCGGTCGCCTGACCCTGGATCTGCTCCGGTGCCATGTAGTTCGGGGTGCCGAGGAGCTGGCCCTCGAGGGTCAGGTTCGAGGTCTCCAGGCGGGCGATGCCGAAGTCGGTGAGCTTGACCTGGCGGTCCTCAGTGATCAGGATGTTCGCCGGCTTGACGTCGCGGTGGACCACCCCCTTCGAGTGGGCGTACTCCAGCCCCGCGGCCACCTCGGAGGCGATGTGGACCGCCTCCTCGATCTCGATCCGGCCCCCGCCCGCCAGCCGCTCCTTGAGGTCGGTTCCGCGTACGTACTCCATGGCGATGAAAGTCGCCCCTTCGTCGCTGCGCTCGACGACGTCGTGAATGGTGACGATGTTGGGGTGGGAGAGGATGCCGGCGCTCTGGGCCTCGCGGATGAACCGGGTCCGGAACATCTCGAGCTCCCGCCCGGCCAGGGTCGTGCCCAGGCGGAAGGTCTTCAGGGCCACCAGCCGCCCGATCAGCGGGTCCCGGGCCAGGTACACCACCCCCATCGCTCCGCGGCCGATCTCGTCGAGGATCGTGTAGCGGCCGAGTTGGGTCGGGAGGGCGATGGACATCGTCTCGGGTACGGGGCTCCAGGGTCATTGTAGCAGGCCGCAGCGTCGGCCGGCAGGCTCGCGCCGGGAGCCCGAGAATCGCCCATAACTCACTACGGTCCAGTGAGTTGCGCACTCCGATCCGGGCTCGCCCCCCTGTGGTATATTCAACCGCCCCGAAGACGTCCAGATCCCGCAAGGAGAGCCGATCGATGCAGGTGGAGAGCCCCAAGCGTATCCGCAACGTCGCCGTCACCGGCCACAACGACACCGGCAAGACCTCGCTGGTCTCCGCCCTGCTCTACGCGAGCGGCGCCACTCCCCGCCTGCTCAAGGTCGATGACGGCAACACCCTGACGGACTTCGACCCGCAGGAGGTGGCGCGGGGGATCTCGATCGGGTTGGCCCCGGCCTTCGCGGCCTGGAAGGGTCACAAGGTGAACCTGCTCGACTGCCCGGGGTACGGCATCTTCTTCACCGAGACCCGGGCCGGGATGCGGGCCGCCGACGTCGCCCTGGTCGCGATCAACGCGGTCTCGGGCGTCGAGGTCAACACCGAGAAGGTCTGGCAGTACGCCGAGGAGATCGACCTTCCGGTCCACTTCCACCTGACCAAGATGGACCGGGAGCGGGCGGACTTCGAACGCACCGTCGAAGCCCTTCAGGGGCGCTTCGGGCGCACCGTGCTGCCGATCCAGGTCCCGATCGGTGCGGAGGCCGGGTTCGAGGGCGTCGTCGACCTGATCCGGGGCAAGTCGATCCGCTTCGTGCGCGACGGCGACGGCAAGGGGACCGAAGGCGAGGTGTCCGCCGAGCTCGAGGCCGCGGTCGGCGAGTGGCGCGAGAAGCTCGTCGAGGCGGTCGCCGAGTCGGACCTGGAGCTCATGGAGCGCTACCTCGAGGAGGGGGAGATCTCCCTCGACGAGCTCGAGCAGGGGCTCACCCGGGCCGTCCGCGAGCGCCAGATCTTCCCGGTGACCCTGGGCTCGGACCTCCACGGCGTGGGGCCTTCGGCTCTGCTCGACGCGATCGTCGCCTACCTGCCGTCGCCCGCCGACCGGACCTTCCCGGCGACCGACCTCGGCGGCGCCGAGCTCCAGCTCGAGGCGGACCCGGGGGCGCCGACGGCAGCCCTGGTGTTCAAGACCTACAGCGATCCGTTCACCGGCAAGATCTCGGTCATCCGGGTGGTCTCGGGGCACCTCGACTCGGACTCCCTGGCGTGGAACAGCCGGCTCGAGGACTCGGGCAAGGTAGGCCAGCTCATGCACGTCGAGGGCAAGCAGGGCTCGCCCGTAGAAAAGCTCATCGCCGGCGACATCGGCGGCGTCGCCAAGCTCAAGAACACGGCCACCGGCGACACCCTGGCGGCCAAGGAACGCCCGGTGCGGCTCGGTTGGATCCAGGTGCCGGAGCCGGCCATGGCGTTCGCCGTCGAGCCCAAGTCGAAGGCCGACGAGGACAAGATCGGTGAGGCGATCCACCGGCTGATCGACGAGGACATCACGCTGCACGTGAGCCGCGACGCCGACACCCACGAGTACCTGCTCTCCGGCGCGGGCCAGCTCCACATCGAGATCTCGGTCGCCAAGCTCAAGGAGCGCTACAAGGTCGATGTCCTCCTCCACCCGCCGAAGGTCCCCTACCGGGAGACGATCGTCAAGCAGGCCGTCGGTCACGGGCGGCACAAGAAGCAGACCGGCGGCCGCGGGCAGTTCGCCGATTGCAAGATCAAGATGGAGCCGATGCCCCGGGGCGAGGACTTCGAGTTCCTCGACGAGATCTTCGGCGGCGCGATCCCCAACACCTATCGGCCGGCGGTCGAGAAGGGCATTCGCGAGGCGAAGGTCAAGGGCTTCCTCGCCGGCTACCCGGTGGTCGACTTCCGGGTCCGCCTGATCGACGGCCAATACCACGACGTCGACTCCTCGGAGATGGCGTTCAAGATCGCCGGCTCGCTGGCGTTCAAGGACGCCATGGCGCAGGCCGGGCCGACGCTGCTCGAGCCGATCATGAAGGTGGAGATCTCCACGCCCGAAGAGAGCATGGGCGACATCATGGGCGACCTTTCGCAGCGCCGCGGCCGCCCGCAGGGGATGGACACCGCCAACGGCCAGCAGGTGATCCAGGCCAACGTGCCGATGGCCGAGATGCTCGATTACGCGCCGTCGCTGCGCTCGCTGACCCAGGGACGCGCGAGCTTCCACATGGAGTTCTCGCATTACGAGGAGGTCCCGAGGCAGCTCCAGGACAAGATCATCCAAGCGGCCTCGGCCGCCAGGGCGGCCGAAGCGTAGTGGAAGCCAAGATCGCCCTCGGCGCTCTCTGGTATCTCGCTTTCCTGTTCTCGACCACGCTCCACGAGGCCGCCCACGCCTGGGCGGCGCTGCGGATGGGCGACCCCACGGCCTACCACGGCGGCCAGGTGAGCCTGAACCCGCTCCCGCACGTCCGGCGCGAGCCGTTCGGCATGGTCCTGGTACCGATCCTGGTCTTTTCCCTCTCGGGCTGGATGCTCGGCTGGGCGAGCGCCCCCTACGATCCGGAGTGGGCCGACCGCCAGCCGAAGAGGGCGGCGCTCATGGCTCTGGCCGGGCCGGCCGCTAACCTCTCCCTGCTGCTCCTGTCGAGCGTCGCGATCCTGGCCGGGATCGCGGCCGGCCTCCTCGCCCCAGTGCCGGGCGACACCCTGGCGACCCTGGTCCGGGCGGGTGAGCCCGGCGGCGGCCCCAGCTCGGGATTGGATGCCGGGGCGACCTTCCTCTCGATCCTCTTCGTCCTCAACCTGATCCTCTTGCTGTTCAACCTCCTACCGCTCCCGCCGATGGACGGGAGCGCCGCCCTCCCGCTGGTGATGAGCGACCGCCTGGCGATCGCCTACCGCCAGTCCCTGCGCCACCCGGGAATCGCACTCGCCGGCCTGCTCCTCGCCTGGTGGGTTTTCCCCTATCTCTTCGGCCCGGCTCTCGCGGTGCTGGTGGGAGTCCTGTTCGGCCTCGGCGGCGGCCTGGCATGATCCGCACCCTCTTCCGCCTCGAGCCGGAGGAGAAGGACTGGCTCCGGCGTTGCGCCCGCTCCGAGCGGGTGTCGATGGCGGAGGTCATCCGCCGCGCCGTTCGCCTGTACCGGGTCCGACGGGACTACCCCCCTCCCCCGCCAGACCAGCTCCTGTTGTGGGACGACCCGGGTCTCTGGGCAGCCGCCAACGATACCCGGCTCCGCCAGGTGACCTCGGGAGGTCCTGGAGGGACAGTAGTCGAGCCCGGGCTCGGTGCCCGATCGATCCGCGCTTGAAGACCCCCGACTACTTCTTCTTCTCGCTCTCTTCCTTCTTCTCGGGCTCGTAGTCGACGAGCTCGAGGATCGCCATCTCGGCGGCGTCGCCGGGGCGCGGCCCGAGCTTGACGATCCGCAGGTAGCCGCCCGGCCGGTCGGCGAAACGGGGCGCCACCTCGTCGAAGAGCTTCTTGATCGCGCCCCGGTCGGGGACCCACCGGCCGACGATGCGCCGGGCGTGGACCGATCCCTCACGCCCCCGGGTGATCAGACGCTCGGCGATCGGGCGCAGCTCCTTGGCCTTGGCCAGCGTG
>DATKCC010000191.1:0-2720 GCA_035513375.1 Thermoanaerobaculia bacterium
CATGTAGACCATCACCATCAGCACCGAGCCGATGGCGAGCGGCGCCATCGCCGTTGCCTGGATGGTGGTGAGGCCGATCGTGAGGACGAGGAAGAACGTACCGACGAGCTCGGTCAGGTAGCGGTGCATGGCGGTCCCTCCGTGTAGTGGCCGGAGGCTGGCACACCCTGCCGGACCGGTCAAGGCGGAGCCCCGCGCGCGGCGGCCGCCCGCCGGCGGGCCTCAGGGACCTCCCTGGAGAAAGCCGTAGTACGCCGCGAGGGCCGCCGTCAGCAGGTACATCACCGGGTGGACCTCACGCCAGCGACCGGCGAAGAGGTGGAGCAGCGTGTGGCTCGCGATCCCGAGGGCGATGCCGTTGGCGATCGAGAAGGTGAGCGGCATGGCGCCGAGGACCGGGGTGAAGAACAGCGCGGCGATGAAGAGCAGCGCCACGACCAGGGCGGTGAGCCCGGTCCGCCCGCCCTCCTCGACGCCGGTCGCGGACTCGATGTAGCTGGTCACGGTCGAGGTGCCGAGCGCGGCGCCGACGGTCGTGCCCAGAGCGTCGGCGGCGAAGGCCCGGTCGGCCCGGGGCAGGCGACCTTCCGGGTCGAGGAAGCCGCCCAGTCGGCCGACACCGATCAGGGTGCCGGCGGTATCGAAGAGGTCGACGAACAGGAAGGCCAGGACGAGCAGGACACCGCCGGCCGAGAGCAGGCCGCACGGGCCGCACTGCCGGCCCCGCCTGGGAGACAATGGCCCCGTGGCCGTCGTCGCCCGTCTCCTCGTCGCCCTGGCGCTGGGCGCCACCGCGTTGCTCGCCGCCTGCACCCAGGCCCCGGCGCCGGGCGATCCTGCCCTGGCGCCTCCGGCGGTGCCGGTGGTGTTCGTGCCCGGGGTGACCGGGAGCATCCTCCGGGACCGGGAGAGCGGCGAGGTGGTCTGGGGATCGGGGCGGAACCTGATCGCGCCCCGGGACGGGGGCTACGCCCTCGCCTTCCCGGTCGCGCCGCCCCTTGGGTGGGAGCCCCGGCTCGAGGCCGGCGGGGTGCTCGAGGAGATCCGCCTCGGGCCCGTCCGCCAACCGGTCTACGGGCCGCTCCTCGAGGCGCTCGAGGCACACGGCTACCGCCGCGGGGACCTGGCGGCGCCGCGGCCCGGAGAGACCCTGTTCGGCTTCGCCTACGACTGGCGGCGGAGCAATGTCGACACCGCCCGCGACCTGCTGGCGCGGCTCGAGGCTCTCCGGCGGGCGCGGGGCGAGGACCGGCTCTACGTCGACCTCGTCTGCCAGAGCAACGGCACCCACGTCTGCCGCTACCTGGTCCGCCACGGCGGGCGATCCCTCGACGAGGCCGAGGCCGGCGCCGGTCCGCCGGGCTCGATCGCGGTCCGCAACTTGGTCCTCGTCGCCGGCTCGAGCGGCGGCGCTCTCCGGATCCTCCGCGAGCTCGACCGCGGCCGCCGCTATCTGCCCGCGCCGGTCGGCCGCCGGATGCTCCAGGAGGTCCTGTTCACCTTCCGCGCGCTCTTCGAGGACCTGCCGCACGACCCGGGGGGGCGGTTCCTCGACCCCCACGGCCGGCCCCTGGAGGTCGACCTCTACGACCCGGGGGCCTGGATCGAGCGCGGCTGGTCGGTGTTCGCTCCGCTAGCGGCGCGGCGGCTCGCCGCGGCCGGACGGGACGACCTCTTCGGGACGGCGGAGGAGCGGCGCGTCTACCTCGCGCGGGCGCTCGCCGACTCCCGCCGGCTGCAGCGCCTGCTCGCCCGGGACCCGGAGGGATTCGTGCCGCCCTGCCCGCATCTGCTCGGAGACGGCTACCTGCCGACCCCCGAGCGCGCGGTGCTCGAGCGCGTCGCGCCCGGTTGGCGGACCCTCTACAGCGGCGACCGGCGGGTCGAGCGGAGCTCCTACCTCCGGGCCCTGGCGAGCGCCCCGGGCGACGGCCACGCCACCCTCGCGAGCCAGCTCACCCTTTCACCGCGGGAGCGCGCGGCCCTCGCCGGAGAGCCGTTCCTGATCCAGGGCGGCCACTTCGAGCTGATCCTCGACCCGGCCATCCACCGCCGCGTCTTCGAGGCCCTCCAGACCCCGAGCTGCTAGTGGTCTGAGTCAGTAATCCCTTACCTTCCGCGCAGGGGTCTTGCGGAGTGGATCCAAGGCGCGAGGAGGAATCGATGCCGTAGCATCGTCGACGACGAGCAACGCCGGAGACGCCCGTAATCCCCCTGCGCCCTTCGGGTTGCGGCGGCGTGGTGCCGTCTACGGCGTTGCCGCTCCTCAACGATGCTACGGCATCGCCTGCGTCGCGGCGCCTGGTATCCGGCCCCACGGCGCCGCAACGGAAGGCAAGGGATTACTGACTCAGACCTCTAGATCGCTGAGAGCTTTGCGCGCCCCTTCGAGCCCCGGATCGAGCCGTAGAGCGGTGCGCAGGGCACTACGGGCCGTGGCTACCTCGCCGCGGCGGTTGTGGATCATTCCCAGCCGGTAGTGAGCCCAGGCATGCGACGGTTGGTTGCGCCGCGGGCGGTGCCGCAGGTAGCGGCGGAGCGCCTCCTCGCCGCGCTCGAGCTGGCGGCCGGAGAGCGCAGCGTTACGGCCAACCTGGTAGAGCGCGCTCGAGTGGTCGGGATCGCGGGCCAGGATCCGATCGAGCACCGAGAGCGCCCGATCGAACTCCCGGAGCTCGGTGTGGAGCAGCGCGAGCGCCAACCGGGCCGAGAGGTTCCCG
>DATKCC010000192.1:0-2391 GCA_035513375.1 Thermoanaerobaculia bacterium
CGGGAACCTCTCGGCCCGGTTGGCGCTCGCGCTGCTCCACACCGAGCTCCGGGAGTTCGATCGGGCGCTCTCGGTGCTCGATCGGATCCTGGCCCGCGATCCCGACCACTCGAGCGCGCTCTACCAGGTTGGCCGTAACGCCGCGCTCTCCGGCCGCCAGCTCGAGCGCGGCGAGGAGGCGCTCCGCCGCTACCTGCGGCACCGCCCGCGGCGCAACCAACCGTCGCATGCCTGGGCCCACTACCGGCTGGGGATGATCCACAACCGCCGCGGCGAGGTAGCCACGGCCCGTAGCGCCCTGCGCACCGCGCTACGGCTCGATCCGGGGCTCGAAGGGGCGCGCAAAGCTCTCACCGATCTAGGTTCCTGAGCCCTGGGATGCTGACTCGCCCGGCAGCGCCAGCCTTGCCAGGGCCCGGCGGGGGTCAGCCGACCGGCGCTTCGATCTTGAGCATCCGCGCCCAGGCGGTGCGCAGGTTCTCCGGCAGGTCGAGATCGGGGAAGACCTCCCGCACTTCGTCCCGGTTGACGTAGGTCCAGATGTCCTCCCACTGCGCGTAGCGCAGCAGGTGCGAGATCGCCCAGGAGCGGCGCTTCGGAGGGCCGTCGGCGAGGATCGTCCGGAGCTCCTGCTCGCTGAGCTCCTCGTCCGGGAAGAAGTACAGGGGATGCCCCCGATCCTTGCTCCCAGAGTCGCGCGTCGACGGGCTCATGGTGCCAGTATACCAGCCGGCGAGGGGATCTCCGGGACCCTTCGGACCGGCTGTCGAGGGCTCTCGGCTCCCTTGACCCCCCTCCGGATCTCGGCTAGATTCCCGCCAGCCGAGGGCCACCGGGGCGGGCGTAGCTCAGTCGGTAGAGCATCAGCTTCCCAAGCTGAGGGTCGCGGGTTCGAATCCCGTCGCCCGCTCCAATCCCCAGCTCGAGACGACCCCGACCGAGCCGCCATGTCGTTCTTCCGCCGCGAAACCGAAGACCCTCCCGAGACCCGCCCGTCCCCCCGCCCGGGACCGGCCGCACCGGCGCCCGAGACGCGCGACCGACCGGTCACCCGGATCGCCGAAGGTACCCGGGTCGACGGGGAGGTCACCGGCGCGACCGAAGTGCTGGTGGAAGGGATGGTCCAGGGCCGGATCCGGCTCGACGGCCGCGCGGTCGTCGGGCCGGCGGGAACCGTCCGCGGGCTGATCTCGGCCCGGGCCGTCGTCGTGGCGGGCACCGTGGAAGGGGACGTCCGGGGCTCTGAGAAGGTCGAGGTGGCGGCCTCGGCCAAGCTCCTCGGCGACATCGCGGCGCCACGGGTGACGATCGCCGAAGGGGCGTTCTTCAAGGGCAAGGTCGAGATGAGCCAGAGCCCGCCACCGCAGCAGCGGTCCGAGGCTGCGCCGGTGGAGCGGCCGCGGGAGGCCTCGATGCCGGCCGCACTGCCCTCGACCCCTCACCCGCCCGGGCAGGCGGCGCCGCCAGCGAGCCTGCAGCCGCCCGCGCCTGCACCGCCGCCGGGGCTCTTCCCGCCGCAACCCACAGCCGAGCCGGCCAGTGACGAGGGCGAGGAGCACCGGGAGCCCGGGGCCGGAGGAGAGCGCGCTTGAAGGTCGGGGTCCCGAGGGAGATCAAGAACCACGAGTACCGGGTCGGCATGGTCCCGGCCGGGGTCCACTCCCTGGTCGAGCGCGGCCACCAGGTGGCGGTGGAGAGCGGCGCCGGCGTCGGCAGCGGCTTCGAGGACGCCGCCTACCTCGAAGCCGGGGCCGAGATCCTGGCCACGGCCGAGGAGGTCTGGACGCGCTCGGAGATGATCGTCAAGGTCAAGGAGCCGGTGGGCCCGGAGCTCGAGCGGCTCCAGACCGGCCAGCTCCTGTTCACCTATCTCCACCTCGCGCCGCTGCCCGAGCTCACCCAGACCCTGCTCGACCGGAAGGTGACCGGCGTCGCCTACGAGACGATCACCGACCGCAGGGGGGCGCTGCCGCTGCTGACGCCGATGTCCGAGGTCGCCGGGCGAATGGCGTCGCTGGTCGGCGCCTTCTACCTCCAGCGGGGCTTCGGCGGTCGCGGCACCCTCCTCTCCGGGGTCCCCGGCGTGCCGCCGGGCGACGTGGTGATCATCGGCGGCGGCATCGTCGGCTTGAACTCGGCCAAGGTGGCGCTTGGCATGGGCGCCCGGGTGGTGGTGCTCGAGACCAACCTCGACCGGATGCGCTTCTTCGACGACACCTTCGGTGGCCAGATCACCACCCTCTACAGCAACCGCTACAACCTACTCGCGGCCCTGGCCCGCGCCGATCTGCTGATCGGCGCCGTCCTGATCCCCGGGCGGTCGGCGCCGAAGCTGGTCACCCGCGACATGCTCGGCCACATGAAGAAGGGCGCGGTTGCGGTGGACGTGGC
>DATKCC010000193.1:0-2873 GCA_035513375.1 Thermoanaerobaculia bacterium
GGGATCGAGAACAGGATCGCGAACGGCTGGGCGAGCGACTCGAAGAGCGACGCCATCACCAGGTAGACGAGCATCAGGGCGAGGAGCAGGTTGATCCCCATCTGGGCGCCCTGCGTGTCCTGCTCGAGGATCCGGTCGCTCCAGGACCAGGAGTAGCCCGCGGGCTTGCGGATCGAGTCCACCAGCGAGCCGATCTCCTCGCGCGCCGCCTCCCAGTCCTCCCCCTCGTAGGTCGCCTGGACCCCGAAGCGGACCTTGCGGTTCTCGCGCCGGATCTCCCGCGGCCGGTCGACGATCTCGAACTCGGCGATCTCGCCCAGGACCACCGGCAGCCCCGCCTCGCTGCGGAACTCGAGCTGCGCGAGATCGGCCAGGTTCTCCCGGTCCTCGATCCGGAGCGCGACCCAGGTGTCGACCTCGCGCTCGCCGGTGTCGAAGCGGGGCAGGCGCATGCCGCCCAGGCTGAAGGCGAAGACGTCGGCGACGTCCCGAGCGGTCAAGCCCAGGCGCGCCGCCTTCTCGCGATCGACCGAGACCTGGATCTCCTGCCGGCTTTCGCGCAGCGGCGAGGTCACGTCCTCGACGCCGTCGATCGTATGGAGCAAGCGCTCGGTCTCCCGTGCGAGGTCGGCCAGGACCGCCGAGTCCTGCCCGTAGAGGTTGACCGAGAAGGAGGTCGTGCCGTCACCACCCTCGCCGAATTCCTCGAACACCAGGCGCACGCCGGGGATCTCGGGCAGCTCGTCCCGGATCTGCCCCCGGAGCTCCTTGTACTCAGCGTCGTTCAGCCCCTTGTCGGCAAGCGTCAGGGTGGTGGCGGTGCCGTCCGAGCTCGAGAAGTAGCTGTAGATCGATTCGATCCCGTAGTCGTCCAGCCGCTCGAACAGGTGCTCCTCGACCCGCTCGACCGCCCGCCGGGCTTCGGACTTGTAGGCGAAGTCGGTGAACTCGTAGGAGAGGTAGAGCCGCTCGTTGACCGTGCCCGAGAAGGTCGACGACTCGACCATGCCGGTGAAGAACGGCAGGAAGCCGACGACCGCGGCGAGGGCGAGGATCCCCCAGGTCTTCCCGGGGTGGGCGACGGTCCAGCCGAGGAGCCGCGCGTAGCGCTCCTCGAGCCAGGCGAGGGGGGGCGCGGACCGGGCGTCGGCCTCGCGCTTCTTGAGGAACCGCGCCGAGACCAGCGGGATCAGGGTGAGCGCCGAGAACAGCGAGCAGACGAGGGCGAGACAGATGGCGATCCCGACCTCCCCCAGCCAGACCGTGAGCTCGTTGTCGCTGCCGACGATGAGCGGCAGGAAGACGATCACCGAGGTGGCGGTCGAGGCGGTCACTGCGAGGGCCACCTGGGCGGCGCCGCCCAGGGCCGCCTTCTCCGGGTCGCGCTCGGTGCGCTGGCGCCGGTCGATCGACTCCAGGACCACGATGGCGTTGTCGACCAGCATCCCGACACCCAGCATCAGGCCCATCATCGAGAGCACGTTGAGGCTCTTGCCCAGGAAGTAGAGCACCCCGCAAGCGGCGATGATCGAGAACGGGATCGACAGCGAGACGATGAGTGTCGAGCCCAGGCGCCGGAGGAAGAAATAGAGGACGGCGATTGCGAGCAGGGCGCCGATCATGCCGGAGCGGGTGAGGCCGTTGCGCGAGTTGAGGATCTCCTCGGCCTGGTCCTGGAAGACGAAGACCTTGACCCCCTGGAGGAGCGGATCGCCGCCGATGTCTTCCTCGATCACCTGCATCACCGCGTGGGCGGTCTCGACCGTGTTGGCGGTCGACTCCTTGAACAGGGTGAGGGCGACGGCGTCCTTGCCGTCGATTCGCCGGCCGTAGTCGAGGGGGGGCTCCTCGTAGGTCACCTCGGCGACGTCCGAGAGCCGGAGGCCGCGCGGGTCGATCACCAGGTCCCGGAGCTCCTCGACCGAGGCGAAGCCGCCGAGCGCCCGGGCGGTGTAGCGCAGGCCCCCCTCGCGCACCTCGCCCAGGACCAGGCTCTGCGACGAGCGGCGGAGCGTCTCGAGGAGCGTGCCGACGTCGACGCCGTGGGCCTTGATCGCGTCGAGAGCGAGATCGATGTCGATCTCCTTGGGCTCGACCCCGCCAAGGTCGACCCGCGCCACTCCGGGCACCCGGCGGAGGCGGTTGAGGACACGGGCTTCGAGTAGCTCGTAGCTCTCCGAGAGGTCGACCCCTTCGGCCGAGATCCGCGCCTCGACCACCGGGATGTCGCTGGTCGAGAACGAGAAGATCAGGATCTCGCCGACGCCCGCCGGTAGCTCGGCTTGGACCTGGTCCATGAGCTCCGAGACGCGCATCCGGACGAGGTCGAGGTCCTCGCCCCAGGTGAACTGGAGCTCGAAGCGGGCGCCGTCTGCCCCGGAGGTGGAGCGGAGCTTCTTGACCCCGGAGAGTGTGGCGAGCCGGTCCTCGACCGGGTCGGTGATCTCGCGGTCGACCTCGGCCGGGCTCGAGTCCGGGTAGGGGATCTCGATGCCGATGAACGGCGCGTCGACCTCGGGCAGGAAGGAGAGCGGCAGGCGGGCGGTGGCGAGCGCCCCGAAGACCAGGATCGAGGCGAGGAGCATCGCGGTCGCGACCGGCCGTCGGACGGCGAGGCGCGGCAGACTCACGAGGTGGCCTCCCCCACCCCGGCCGGGACAGAGCCCGGCCGCTTCAGGCGGGATTGCGCCGCGACCACCGTACGGTCCGCCGGCAGCCGCTTGCGGTCGAGGACCGAGTAGACCACCGGGATCACCACCAGCGTCAGCACCGTCGCCACCGTCAACCCGCCGATCACCGTCACCGCGAGCGGCGCCCGCAGCTCCGCGCCCTCCCCGAGCCCCAGGGCCATCGGCAGCAGGCCCAGGACCGTG
>DATKCC010000194.1:0-3114 GCA_035513375.1 Thermoanaerobaculia bacterium
TCGTCCTGCGCCAGGAGGGCTTCGGCACCTACACGATCAACCCGGACGGCACGGCCTCGGCGGAGTTCACGGTGATCACCGTGGAGCCGCCGGACGCCTTCCCCGACACGACCGAGACCTTCGCCTTCACGCTCGCCGGCAACCGGCGGAAGGTCCAGTTCATCAGCACGACGCCGGGCTCGGTGGCCATGGGCCTGGCCATCAAGCAGTAGTCCGGCCCGAGGTTCGGGAGAGGACGGACATCCGCCGACCGGAGAGGTTCCCCTTGGTCGCGGCGAGCGCCGCGGAGCTTGCCTCGCGATCCCCTCGGCGCCGCCGCAGCTCGGCCTTCCGGGCGCCACAATTGGACGCTCTCATCCCTGGCGGGAGGAACAACCGCCATGGAAGAGTCGCTTTCGCCGCCGCAGCGCTCGGCCGTCTGGTCCACACTCAAGCTCATCGCCCTCGGCGCCCTGGTCCTGGTGCTGCTGATCCCGGTGGCGACCGTCCTCGGGCTGGTGCGCGAGCGGGAGGGGCGCGCCGCCGAGGTCCGGCGGGAGATCGGCGCCCAGTGGGGCCAGGAGCAGACCCTGGGCGCCGCGGTCCTCAGCCTGCCCTACCGGAGCCTGGAGGCCGGCCGCTTCGTCGTCCGCCACGCCCACTTCCTCCCCGCCGAGGTCCGCTGGCAGGGTGAGCTCACCCCCGAAATCCGCACCCGCGGGATCTTCGAGGTCCCGGTCTACGAGGCCCGGTTGCGGGCGGCCGGATGGTTCGCGGCGCCCGCTCTGGAGTTGCTGGGCGTCGAGCCGGCGAGCGTGCTCTGGGACCGCGCCACGCTGACCCTCGGCGTGAGCGACCTCCGGGGGATCCAGGAGAGCGTGGAGGTCGAGTGGCCCGCGGGCGGCGGCGGCCCCCTCGCCTTCCTGCCGGGGACCGCCAGCGCCGAGCTCCTCCCGAACGGCCTCCACGTCCCGCTCGGCGATGCCGGCGTCGACTCCACGCCGGCGCGCCTGCCCTTCTCGCTCGAGGTCGTCCTCCGGGGCACCGAGACCGTCCGCTTCCTGCCGCTCGGGGAGCGCACGACCGTGGAGCTCGCCTCCTCCTGGCCCGACCCCAGCTTCGGCGGAGCTTTCCTGCCGCGGCAGCACCGGGCGAGCCCGGACGGCTTCACCGCCCGATGGGAGGTGCCCTATTTCGGCCGCGGCTACGCGCAGGCCTGGCGCGACAACGGCCCGGCCCGGCGGGAGCTCCGCGAGCAGGTCGTCGCGTCGGGCTTCGGCGTGACGCTGGTCCGCCCCGCCGACCAGTACCAACAGACCGAGCGCTCGGTCAAGTACGCGATCCTGTTCATCCCCCTGACCTTCACCATCCTCTTCCTGCTCGAGCTCCTGTCGCCCGCCCGGCTCCACCCCGTCCAGTACCTGCTCGTGGGCTTCGCCCTCTGCCTGTTCTACGTCCTGCTCCTGGCGCTCGGCGAGCACATCGGCTTGGCCGCCGCCTACGCCGCGGCCGCCGCCGCGATCGTCGCCCTGGTGAGCCTTTACGCCCAGAGCCTATTTCGGAGCTGGCGCCCGATCGCGCCGCTCGCCGCCGGCCTCGGCGGCCTCTACGGCTACCTCTACTCGCTCCTCGTGGCCGAGGACTACGCCCTGCTCATGGGCGCTACCGGACTCTTCCTGGTGCTCGGCCTGGTCATGTACCTCACCCGGCACCTCGATTGGTGGACCTTGCGGATCGAGCGCCCGCCGGAATCCTGAGGGCCGGCCCGAGCGCCCGCTTCAGTCGTCCTCGCGGCGGGCCGTCACCTCCGGATCCCCCCACTCGTCGCGCAGCACCGTCAAGTGGATCGGCCGGCAGCAGACCCAGCAGTCCTGGACCAGCTCGCCGCGGGCCGGCCACTCGACCTCGACCGTGTTGACCTCGCCGCAGTAGGGGCAGAAGAAATCGATCTCGTCCATGGGGTGATCGCGCGCAGCGGCCGGGTCCCAGCCCGCTCAGCGCCCAGGGTCCGCGACCACCTCCCGGCCGAAGGGCATGAGCGCCAGCGGGACCACCTTCACGTGCTGCCTGGCGAAGCGGATGCCGACGATCGTCAGGCAGCTAGGTGCCAGGAAGCATAGCGGAGGCCGGCGGCCGGCGCGTTCGGAAATCCTATGTGTTCCCTCATAAACCTTATGGCAAACCGCCCCGTCCAGCTCTTACAAACCCTTTCCACCGAAAGACTTACGCAGTAACTCCTGCTGGCACGCCCCTTGCCCCCATCCCTCCCCATCGACGGATACTCGAGGTCCGCTTCTTCCGGAGTGTCTCGGCGCGGCGTCGGCGCCGCGCTCCGCGGAAGGGTCCGGGACGCTCGAGACGACTCCAGGAGCGCGGAGAGATGCTCAGCATGCGTCGGCGTGTACTCGGACTGGTCGTGGGACTTGCAACGATCTCCTCGGGGGCCGCCCAAGCGGCCGGCGCCTGGGTGCCGGAGGCGGGCTCGGGCTACCTTCAGCTCGGCTACAGCGTGAAGACGGCGGACAGCTCTTGGAGCCCGCGCGGAGACGCCCGCGACAACAGAAGCTGGCACATCTTCCGCTACGTCTACACCGGCGGCGAGGTCGGCCTCGGCAAGGACCTCTCGCTCAACTTCCTGGCCCTCTACCTCGACGGGCTCGAGGGACCGCGCGGCGGCATGGAGCACAACGCCGGCTTCTCGGAGGCGTTCTTCGGGCTGACCTACCAGCTCACCGACGGCGACTGGCCGATGGCGCTGTCGCTTCGCCACCGCTCGTCTTACCTCTACGACCTCCCGGGCCCCTACGACCGCCACCTCCACAACGACGACGGGAGCTTCAAGGGCGTGAGCCCCGAGTGGCGCGGCCTCCTCGGCGAGGACTACGGCCTCTTCTTCCTCGCCAGCAAGTCGCTCTTCGACTACCAGGGGTGGGCGAGCTTCGAGGTCGGGTACAACTACCGCACCACCAACCTCTCGGACGAGGTCCCGCTCTACTTCGAGCTCGGCTACCCGCTCCCCTGGCACGATCTCAAGCTCAAGGGCTCCTACCGCTGGGTGCAGAGCGTCGGCAACGACGACGACGAGCGCCTGCCGAGCGACCGCTTCGGCTGCTCGGCCAACAACTGCTTCCCCGA
>DATKCC010000195.1:0-2910 GCA_035513375.1 Thermoanaerobaculia bacterium
TCCTCGTTCTTACCGGCCTGGGGCGGGCTGGCTGGGAGCGTCGAGGAGCGCCCGCAGGGCCCGGGGGTCGACCGGCTTGGTCAGGTGGTGGTCGAAGCCGGCTGCGATCGCCGCCTCGACCGCGGCGCTGTCGCCGAAGCCCGAGAGGGCGATCAGCCGGAGCTCCCGGTTCCGGTCCCGCAGCGTGCGGGCGATCGCGAAGCCGTCCATCTCCGGCAGCCCGAGGTCGCTGATCACCACCGCGGGCGCCGAGCGCGCGACCGCGACGAGCGCCGAGCGCCCGTCGTATGCGATCTCCACCTCGTGGCCGGCGAGCCGAAGGAGCTCGGCCAGGCCCTCGGCCGAGTCCCGGTGGTCGTCGATCACCAGCACGCGGAGGGGAACCCCCTGCTGCGGCGCCCGCGGGGTCGCAGCTTCGGCCGGCGCCTCCGGAGGGGAGGCCGCTGGCAGCCTGACGGTGAACTCCGCGCCCCGCCCCGGCCCGAGGCTCGTCGCCTCGAGCCTGCCGCCGTGGGCCTCGGTCAACCCCTTGACGATCGGTAGGCCGAGCCCCAGCCCGCCGGACATCCGGCGCCGCGCCTCGTCGGTCTGGGCGAACGGCTCGAACACCTGCTCGAGCTCCTCCGGTGCGAGCCCGCAGCCGGTGTCGCGGACCCGCATCGCCACTTCGCCCGCTCCGTGCTCGAGGGCGAGCGTCACCCGGCCTCCCGGGTCGGTGAACTTGGTGCTGTTCGAGACCAGATTTTCGAGCACCTGGACCAGGCGCGTGGCGTCGCCCTCCACCCAGGCCGGACCGGCCGGGAGCTCGGTGGCGAGCGTCAGGCCTGCGGCCTCCGCCTGGTCGCGGTGGGCCTCGGCGACTTCGCGGACAAGCGCCGTCGCGTCCAGGCGCTCGGTGCGCAAGGAGAGCTTGTCCTGCTCGATGCGCGAGATGTCGAGCAGGTCGTCGACCAGCCGCGAGAGGTGGCCGAGCTGCCGGCGCAGGATCTGGCGCATCCGCTCACCGGTCGCCTCGTCGGCGAGCCCCCGGTCGAGCACCGCGAGCGCGGTGGTCACCGAGCCCAGCGGGTTGCGGAGCTCGTGGCCCAGGGTGATCATGAAGCGGCGCAGGGTGGCCTCGGTGCGGCGGCGGTCCCGATTCTCCTGGCGGAGCTGGTCGAGGGCGACCTGGAGCTCATCGGTGCGCTGCCGAACCATGCCCTCGAAGTCCCGAGCGCGGGCCTCCGCCAGCTCGCCGTAGCGCAGGGTCAGGGTGAGCAGGAGGGCGATGGTCAGGCCCGCCAGGAGGACCGCCTCCGGGAGCCAGTTCCGCTGCCCGGCAAGGAGGCTGGCGCCCGGAGCTATCCTCATCCGCCAGTCGAAGCCGCCGGGTAGATCGAGCGGCAGCCGGACAGCCCACCGCTCCGCAGCCCGGAGCGACCCGCCGGCGCCGCCGATGAAGGCCCTTTCACCTTCCGCCGTGACGGCGACCCGGTAACCGGGCGCAACCGCCTCGACCACGCGGCCAATCAGCCCCGGCGCCGAGAAGGCGGCCGCGAGATAGCCGGACCCGCTCTCGGCCGGGGGCAGCACCACTTGGAGGAGAGGCCCGGCGGGATGAGGGAAGGGGCCCGCCACCACCGGAGCTCCGTTGTGAGAGGCCCGGGCGAGGGCGTCGGTAAAGCGAGGGTGGTCGACCACCTGCTCCGAGGCGCTGGGCTCCCAGCCCTCCTCCCCGGCCATCGAGCGCCGTTCGGCCTGAGCGTCGGTCCAGTGCGCCACGACGAAGCTCTGGTAGGAGCCCAGCGTCAGGCGCGCGTGATTCTGCCAATCCAGGCTCGAACGCCACCCCGCCTCTCGGCCATGTTCCTGGAGGTGCTCGAGGGAGCGGATCATCGTCTGGACCCGCTCCTCCACCTCCCGTGCGATGCCACGGGCAGTCGCTTCGACCGTGGAGTCGGCGTGCTCGGAGGCGCGGAGGTCGAGGGCGCGCCAGAGGACCAGCGTGCTCAGGGTCAGGACCCCACCGGCGACCAAGGGCAGCCAAGGCGAGCCCGCCCGCGGCCAGCGTTCGTGGGCGCGAGAGAGGACGACGAGGGCGCCCCCGAGGAGCCCCAGCCCGAGCGCGGTGTGAAGCGCCATCTGGGTGTAGGAGCTGATGCTGAGGCCGCCCGTCACGCCGATGGCGTAGCCCGCCGCCCACGCCGCGCCGACCGCGACCACCAGTGCGCCGAGGATGCCGGCGAGCGCCGGCCGCTTGCGGAAGAGAGCCAGAGCGGAGCCCGCCATGACCAGAGCCAGAGCGGTGTCGGGGGCCATCCGTCCCGGATGGGAAGTGCGCGTGATGACTGGGTGGTCGAAGAGAACCTCGTCCAGGCCGAGCTCGAGGCCGAAGGGGTACTGGACGAAGGACAAGGCGCCGAGAAGGACCACAACCCAGCCGAGCACCCCAGCGACTCCCACCCTTCCCGCCCGGACCGCCAGCAGTGCCAAGCCGCAGAGGGCCAGCCCGGCGGCCGTGTTTCCCTGCATCGGGGCGAGATCCGGGTGGAGCTGGATGATGGCCGGGACCTCCAGGATCCAGCCGGCGAGGACCGCCCCAGCCAGCGAGACGAGGCCGACCCCCGCCGCCTGGGCGACCCGCGAGGCTCGCTTCGAGGCGGCAGGAGGACCGGGGACGCCCCTGGTGTCGTGCTCCATGGACGAGGAGACTCCAGGCGCGGGTGTGTGCACGATCTGTACCCAAGCGGGCCGGTGGGACCGTACCCCTAGTCGGTGCGCTCAGCCTCGGGCGCCGGCACCTCGTGAACCACCCGGCCGCCGGCGACCGTGAGGAGCACCCGGAGGCCCTGGAGCTCGTCGGGTGGGACGGCGAAGGGGTCGCGATCGAGGACCACCACGTCGGCGAGCTTGCCCGGGGTGAGGGTGCCC
>DATKCC010000196.1:0-6013 GCA_035513375.1 Thermoanaerobaculia bacterium
GTCGATATGGATCGCGAGCTCGTAGGGCTCGAGGTTGTAGGGGCCGGCGACCGAGAGCGCCCGGTGGGTGCCGAGGATCAGGACGATCCGATCCCCGTCCGGGAAGATGAACAGGCCGGTCAGCCCCGGCGTGAGGTCCGGTGAGATGATCGGATCGGCGTGGTCCGAGCCCCGGGCGGCCCCGGGGGCCAGGAGCAGAACGAGGACGAGAGCGACGGCGAGGGCGAGTGGGACAAGAGACCGTTTCTGCATGAGGCCTCCTTTGTGGCCCGTGCGACGTGGGTCACGCTGCGGACGCTCCGGATGGCGGATGCCCGACGCGCTGCGGGCTTGCGCTGCAGCGACTGGATGAGAGCTCCGGGTGACGGCGCCTATCCTGCTCCAGTCGCCTTCGGCAGTCAAGCCTGTTCGACTTTAAGCACGACCGATTTCCTCACTCGACCCCGAGGCCGGTGCGGAGATCGCGGAGCTGCTCCCGAAGAGCCTGGACGGTGCCGCGGAGCTCATCAACCGTCGCCTCGAGCTTCTCCAGGCGCTCGTCGTAGGCCGTCCGCCGGCCGACCGGACCGGCGGGCGAGCCGGGCCCTGTCGGAGTCCCGCTCACGGTCTCGGCCGGGGCGGCGGCCTGGCCCGTGCGCCCTTCGGAGTCGGGCTCGGACCGCGCCGCGGCGGCGCCATCCTCGAGCTCGCGGCCGGCGTCCTCGAGGTGGGTCCAGCGGCTCTCCCGCTGCCCGGGGCGGTGCGGCAGCTCGGCGACCAGGGCGTCGAAGCCCTCGGCTAGGCGACGGAGGGTCTCCTCGACCTCCCCGACCGACGCGAAGGAGTAGAAGCGCTCGGCGCGGGTGCGGAGCTCCCCCGGAGTCTGCGCGCCCCGCAGAAGGAGCAGCGTCATCACCGCTTTGGCCTTCTTGTCGAGCCCCCAGCGGCGGTCGAGCCGGTGCTCCCAGCGCTCGGCGCGGGTGCTCTGGGAGCGCCAGACGAGGACGTCCTCCCGCAATCGGTCGAGGGCCTCGGTGACCGCGGTCTCGGAGAGCTCGGTCACCGGCTCCCGGTTGGTCTTCTGGTTGCACCCGCCGAGGACGCCGAGGGTGGTCAGAGGGTAGTGCTCGGGCGTGGTCTGCTCCTTCTCGAGCAGCACCCCGAGAACCCGGATCTCCACGGGGTCGAGCTTTCGAGTCCGCGACACGGTCCGCCATGGTACCCCGCTCGTCGAGCCGGCGCGAAACATCCGCCCCTCCTCCGGCGTAGTAAAGGTAGCCGACGGCCCCCCCGGATTCTCCCGGGCGGTCGCCGCAACCCGAAGATCCGAAGGAGAGGCAGTCATGGCAGAGCGAAAGCGGAAGACGAAGCGGACGGCCGAGACGGTGGAGGCGGCGGCCCCGCAAGCGATAGACGAGGCCACGAGCGGGATCGACCAGCCGGCGGTCGCGGCGCCCGCCCCGGCCCGCAAGTCGCGCCGGTGGCGCTGGCTGGCGGCCGGTGGTGTGGTGGTCCTGGCCGCGCTGGTCGGAGTGTTCGCCGTCCAGGCGGCGCGCTCCGACGGCGAAGAGGACGCGGTGGCGGAGGAGAAAGCCGAGGAGGCCGAGGAAGCGCCGATCCCGGTCGAGGTGGCCGAGGTCCGGCAAGACGGGGTCGCCTCCTACATCAGCGCCACCGCGAACCTGGTGCCCGAGAACGAGGTGAAGGTGCTGGCCGAGTGGGAGGGCCGCCTGGCTCGGCTGCTGGTCGAGGAAGGGCAGTGGGTCAAGAAGGGTCAGGCCCTGGCCGAGCTCGCCCAGGGCGACGCCCCGATGGCGGTCGAGAAGGCCCGGGTGCGGCTGGAGAACTCCCGGGTCGCCCACGGGCGGACCTCGACTCTCGCCGACGAGGGACTGGTCTCCCCGCAGGACCGGGAGAAGGCGGCGATGGAGCTCGGGGTCGCCGGTCAAGAGCTGGCCGAAGCCGAGTGGCGGATCGAGAAGAGCCGCGTCCGCTCGCCTTTCACCGGCCAGGTCACCCGGCGCACGGCCCAGCCGGGCCAGGATGTGCGCCTGGGCGACGAGCTCTTCGTCGTCTCTCAGCTCGAGCCGCTGGTGGCGCGGATCTACCTGGCGGAGAAGGACGTCCTCGGCCTGACCCTCGACCGGCCGGTTCGGATCGCTCTCAAGGCCGACGAGGAGATCACCTTCCGCGGCCGCATCCACCAGATCAGCCCGGTGGTCGATCCGGCGACCGGCACCGTCAAGGTGACGGTCCAGGCGATCCGGCCGCCGGCCGAGGTGCGCCCGGGCGCCTTCGTGCGGGTGGACGTGGTCAAGGAGGAGCGGCCCGACGCCGTCGTGGTGCCGAAGCTGGCGGTCGTGCGCGAGCTCCAGAAGACCTTCGTCTTCGTCGCCGACGAGAAGGTCGCGAGGAAGCGCGAGGTCGCCCTCGGCCTCGAGGAGGGCGCGATGGTCCAGGCTCTCTCCGGCGTCGAAGCCGGTGAGCAGGTGATCGTCGCCGGCCAGGGCGCGCTCGAGGACGGCGCCGCGATCAAGCTGCCGGCGGTCCAGGTCGCCCAGGTTCCGGCGAAGTAGTAGTTCCGGAAGCCGCGGCTTCTTTCCCGGTGGGCCAAGGCCCACCCTACGCCACTTTCCGAGGAGTACCCCATGGGGATCGTAGAGCTCTCCCTCAGGCGTCGTGTGACCGTGGCCATGGTGGCGATCGCCGTCATGCTGTTCGGCCTGGTCGCCTTCACCCGGCTGCCGATCAACCTGCTGCCGGACATCTCCTACCCGACCTTGACGGTCGAGACCCGCTTCCCGGGCGCGGCGCCGGCGGAGGTCGAGAGCCTGGTGACCCGGCCGGTGGAGGAGGCGGTAGGGGTCGTCGCCGGGGTCGAGCGGATGAGCTCCGTCTCGCGGCCCGGCCTCTCCCAGGTGACCCTCGAGCTCGGCTGGGGGCGGAACATGGACTTCGCCGCCCTCGACGTGCGCCAGAAGCTCGAGCTCCTGACCCTGCCCCAGGAGGCCGAGCAGCCCGTCCTCCTGCGCTTCGACCCGGAGAACGCACCGATCCTCCGGCTGTACGTAACCGCCGCCGCTCCCGCCGCGCCCGGCGAGGCCGGCGAGGCCAGAGCCGAGGGCGCCGCCGCGCCGGCCGCGCCCGCGCCGGAGCCCGACCTCTACCAGCTCCGCTACGCCGGCGAAGAGGTGATCAAGAAAGACCTCGAGTCGACCGAGGGGCTGGCCGCGATCCAGGTCCTGGGCGGCTACGAGGAGGAGATCGAGGTGCGGGTGGACGAGGGCAAGCTGGCGCTTCTCGGCCTCTCGATCGGCGAGGTGCGCGACCGGCTCGGCCGGGAGAACGTCAACCAGGCCGGCGGCTCGCTCTATGAGGAGGAGGCGCGCTACCTCGTCCGGTCGCGCAACGAGTTCGAGAACCTCGGGGACATCCTGGGCACGGTGGTCCTCGCCCGGGACGGCCGGGTGGTGACCCTGGCCGACGTCGCGACCGTCGAGCGGGGGCACAAGCGCCGCGAGGTGGTGACCCGTTACGGCGGCAGGGAGGCGGTCGAGCTCGCCCTCTACAAGGAGGGCGACGCCAACACGGTGACCGTCGCCAGGGCGGTCGCCGAGCGCCTCGAGCGCACGCGCCAGGAGCTGCCCGCCGGCATCCAGGTCGTCGCCGGCGCCGACCAGAGCCGTTTCATCCAGGCCTCGATCCGTGAGGTCCTGAGCAACGCCTTTCTCGGCGGCGTGATCGCCATCGCCGTCCTCCTCCTGTTCCTCCGCGACGCCCGGAGCACCCTGGTGATCGGCCTGTCGATCCCGCTCTCGATCGTCGCCACGTTCTTCCTGATGTACCGGACCGGGACGACCCTCAACATCATGTCCCTGGGCGGCCTCGCGCTCGGGGTCGGCATGCTGGTCGACAACGCCATCGTCGTGCTCGAGGCGATCTACCGGCGCCGCGAGGAGGGCCTGCCGGCGTTCGAGGCGGCGAAGAAGGGCGCCTCCGAGGTCGGCCGGGCGGTGACCGCCTCGACCCTGACGACGGTCGCGGTCTTCCTGCCGGTCGTCTTCCTCGAGGGGGTGGCGGCCCAGCTCTTCCGCGACCAGGCGCTGACCGTGTCGTTCTCGCTCATCGCCTCGCTCGCGGTTTCGCTGACGGTGATCCCGGTGCTGGCGGCGGTCTGGATGGGCGGCCGGGGGCCGCGGGCGGAGGCGAGCTCCGCCCCTACGGGCACCGGCAACGAAGCCCCCCTCCCAGATCCTTCGCATTCGCTTCCTTCGGCTGCGCTCAGGACAGGCAGGAAGACAGGGCCAAAGGAAGAGGGAGGGCGGTTGCGGCGCTTCGGTCGCCTCCTCGGACTCGCTCTCCGCCGCGCCGGGCGGTTCGCCGGCTTCGCGCTGCCGGCGTTCCTGGTCAAGATGGTCCGCCTGCCGCTCTCCTGGCTCGGCCGCGGCCTTGCCTTCCTGTTCGCTCCGGTGGGGCGCGGGTTCGACCGGCTGCTGGGTGGGGTCACGGGCGCCTACCCCCGCCTCCTCGGCCGGGCGCTCGACCACCCGTGGCTCGTCCTCGCGGCCGCGCTGGCGGCCTTCGGCGCCACGGCGGCCCTGGTACCGACCCTGGGGGTGGACCTGATCCCGACCCTCGCCCAGGGGGAGTTCAGCTTCCGGGTGGAGCTCCCCGAGGGCACACCGCTCGAGGTCACCGACCGCTATCTCGCCTCGGTCCAGGAGGTTCTCGCCGGCGACCGCCGGGTCGAGAGCTTCGCCTCGGCGGCCGGCGGCGCCGGCCTGACCTTGACCTCGACCGGCACCGAGGGCGAAAACGTCGGCCGCCTCCAGGTGCGGATGGCGACGGGCTCGTCGCCCGAGGATGAGGCGGCCGTGGCCGCCGCCCTCCGGGAGCGGCTGGAGGCGACCGGCGCCGCCGGCGGCGCCCGCTACCGCTTCGAGCGCCCGTCGGTCTTCACCCTTCGCACCCCGGTCGAGGTGGAGGTCTACGGCGACCGCCTGCCCGAGCTCCACGCCGCGGCGGCCGAGGTGCGCTCGGCGCTCGACGGCGTCCGCGGCCTCTCCGATCTCCGTTCCTCGGCCGAGCTCGGCAACCCGGAGCTCCAGGTGAGCTTCCAGCGCGACCAGCTCGTTCAGCTCGGGCTCGACCTCGGGCAGGTCGTCGAGACCGTCCGCAACAAGGTCCAGGGCGAGGTCGCGACCCGCTTTTCCGAGGCCGACCGCGAGATCGACGTCCGGGTGCGTGCACTCCCGGCCGCCAGCGCTTCGCTCGCGGATGTCGGCGAGCTGATCGTGGGCCAGGGACGGCTGGGCGGCCCGAGTGAGGGCCAGACGGTGCCGATCCGGCTGAAGTCGGTGGCCGAGATCCAGGTCGCCGAAGGGCCGAGCGAGATCCGCCGCATCGGCCAGAAGCGCGCCGCCGTGGTCGGCGCCGAGCTGGTCGGCCGGGACATGGGGGCGGTCGCGGCGGACGTCGAGGCGGCCCTCGGCGAGCTCACCCTGCCGCTCGGGGTGACCGCGGTCCTCGCCGGCGAGCACGAGGAGATGGCGCGATCGCTGCGCTCGCTGATGCTGGCACTCGGGCTCGCGGCCTTCCTGGTCTACCTGGTGATGGCGGCCCAGTTCGAGTCGTTCCTCCACCCGTTCGTCATCGCCTTCACCCTGCCGCTCGGCGCGGTCGGGGCGGTGCTGGGGCTCGCCGTCACCGGCCACACGGTCAACGTGGTCGCCCTGATCGGGGTGGTGATGCTCACCGGCATCGTGGTCAACAACGCCATCGTACTGGTCGACACCGTCAATCAGCTCCGGCGCGAGGAGGGGCTCGACAAGCGCTCGGCCCTGATCGAGGCCGGCAAGCGCCGCCTGCGGCCGATCCTGATGACCTCGACGACCACGGTCCTGGGCCTGCTGCCGATGGCCCTGGGGCTCGGGGAGGGCGCGGAGCTGCGGGCGCCGCTCGCGGTGACGGTGATCGGCGGGTTGACGGTGGCGACGGTGCTGACGCTGGTGGTGATCCCGGTGGTCTACTCGGT
>DATKCC010000197.1:0-2314 GCA_035513375.1 Thermoanaerobaculia bacterium
GCCCGGGTCGAAGGTCACCTGGACCGCCAGGGCCGACTTGGCGACCGACATCACCAGCCCGCTCGAGACCCCGTGGCCGGCGACGTCCCCCAACGCCACCGCCAGGCGGCCGTCCTCGAGCGCCAGGACGTCGTAGAAGTCACCGCCGACCTCGGTCGCCGGCAGGTAGGCGTGGGCGAGGTCGACCCCCGCGAGCCGCGGCGGCAGCTCCGGCAGGATCGAGCTCTGGATGCGCCGCGCGGTCTCGAGCTCCACCCGCTGGCGCTCGCGCTCGGCGATCCGGCGCACGTGGGGCGGGACGTCGTCCCAGCGGTAGACGAACTCGCGGCCGCTCCCGAGGTGGCGGACCGAGAGCGCCGCCGGCAGCGCCGCCACGGCGAAGACCAGCCAGCCCTGGGCCGCGAGCGACGGGCTGTCGGTCGAGATCAGGGCGAGAGCTCCGACGCCGGCCTGGACGGTGAACGAGGCGATCAGCACTGTCAGCAGGTCGAAGGCGAGAAACAGGGCGACCATCGCGGCGGCGCCGAGGACCGCCAGGGTCAGGGACCACCCCAGGGGGGCGACCAGGAAGGACGGGAACAGGAAGAGCCCGCTCAGCAGGGCGGTGGCGCCGCCGCCGAGCCAGAGCCCCAGGCGGCGGGTGGCGAAGAGGAGCAGGAACAGGCGGCCGAACAGCTCTCGGAACAGAACGATGGCCAGCGTCAAAGCGAGCAGCGACAGGCCCGGCAGCGGGCTCTCGGCCCACAGCGGGCCCAACAGGTGCGCCACCTGCGGGCGGGCGCCGAGGGGACGGAGGGCCAAGACGAGCCCCAGCAACCCGCCGAGCAGTGCGAGGCCCGCCGAAAGGCCGCGCAGGGAGGCCCGTGCCACGGTGGCGTTGTCCCACTCCCCCTGGAAAAGGGCGTCGAAGGCGGCGAGCTTGCGGCTCCAGCCCTCGCGGCACAAGGACTCCCCGACCGTCCAGGAGAGGGCGGCGACGAGCGCCAGGGGGAAGAGAAACACGACGAAGAACTGGAGGCCCCACACCCAGGCGATCTGCTGCCGGGTGAAGGCTCCCCAGTCTTGGCCCTCGGTGAGCGCCGGGGCGATGAGCGGCAGCAGGACGGCGCCGGCGCCGAGCACCACGGCGAAGACGTGGAGGCCGCGGCGGACGCCCACCTCGCCCGCGTGGTACCGGCGCAGGAACAGGACGGCCGTCACCGCGGCGATCACGAACACCGCCAGAAAGCAGAGCTGGTCCCACAACCCGATGGCCTGGATCACCGCCTGGAGGGCCCGTTCGTCCGGATCGTCGTAGAAGCTCTCGAAGCCGGTCAGCCGGTCGCCGGCGAACTGGGCCTCGAGCCCGTAGGCGACGGCCTCCCCCAGGACGGCCTCCCGCGAGCGGTAGCGTAGGGTGAGGTCGGTCCGCGCCGGGAGCTGCTGGCTCCGCGCCACCGGGCGCTCGTAGCGGTCGAGGTCGATCCCCTGGCGCCGGAGGAAGGCGTCGGCCGCCGCGACCGCCACCGCCGGATCGACGGGGTCGAGCTCGACCTCGGGAGCCACCCGCAGGCGCAGCGCTAGGAGCTCGCCGTCCGGTGCGACCTCGGCGCGGTACGCCCAGTCCCGGGGCAGGGCGCCGCCGGGGTAGACCGTGACCCGGAAGCGGACGACCCGGCGCGCGAGCTCGCTCTGCCGCAACCGCTCCGCGGGCTGCTCCTCCAGGGCGAGGAGCAGCCGGCGCTCGATCGGGCCGCCGCTCGGGACCCGGTCGACGGCCACGAAGGGGTCCTCCGGCCACTCGTCGGCGAGCGCCAGGTCCCGCAGCCGCTCGAGGGCGATCACCTCGGCCTCGCCGGCGGTGACGGTCCAGTCGCGCGGGAAGAAGGGGTAGGCGCGGGGAAAGGCCCAGGCTGCGAGCAGGGCGCCAGCGGCGGCGGCGAGAAGCCAGGGCAGCAGGCGGCGGAGGTCGTGCATTCAGGCAACCTACGACTACGTGGCGGCTTCGCGAAAGTTCGGACGCCTCGATCGTTCCGGAGACCCACCGGCTCGGGTAGGGGCGGAGCTCGCCTCCGCCCGCGCTTCATCGACCACCCCCGCCCCGGGAGGAGGCAAGCTCCTCCCCTACACCCCTTCAGGAAGGAAGGGCCTCGACCAGCTCCTTCACCGCCTCGGCGGACCGCTCGAGAGCCTCCCGCTCGCCGTCCTGGAGCTCGAGCTCGAGGACCCCCTCCATCCCCCGGCGGCCGAGCTTCGCCGGCACGCCCACGAACAGGTCCCGGAGCCCGTACTCGCCCTGGAGGTAGACGGCGCAGGGAAGGATCTTCTTCTTGTC
>DATKCC010000198.1:0-6879 GCA_035513375.1 Thermoanaerobaculia bacterium
CGTCGGAGTCGAGTGCGACATCTTCTCGCCCTGCGCGCTGGGCGCCTCGCTCAACCCGGAGACGATTCCACGGCTGCGCTCGGCCATCGTCGCCGGCGGCGCCAACAACCAGCTCGCTGAGGAGGAGCGCGACGGCCGCGCCCTGGCAGCGCGGGGCATTCTTTACGCCCCTGATTTCGTGATCAACGCCGGCGGTCTGATCAATGTCTACAACGAGCTGACCGGCTACAACCGGGAACGTGCGCTCCTGACCACCCGCAACATCTACGACAACGTGACGCGGATCTTCCAGGTAGCCGAGGAGCAGGAGATTCCGACCCACCTGGCGGCGACGCACCTCGCCGAGGAGCGTATCGCGCGCATGCAGGGACTGGGCTCACGCCAGTGGAGCCGTTTCACCGGTGGCCGCGGCGTGCATATACATACGTGAATCGGCTCCGCTCGAACGATGGAGGCCGCGATTGAGGACCTTGCCTCTCCTCGTGGCGCTCTTCCTCCTTTCCGCCTGGGCCTTCCCGACCGGGGCGGAGATTGGGCCGGAGTGTGGGCTGAATGCGGGGGTCAATCTGGTGGGCTTCGACACCACGTCGGGCGACGCGCTCTTCTCCCTCCCGGCGCTGGAAGGCGGCTCGTATCTGGTCGAGTGGCGCCAAGGAGCAGCGCGCGCGCGGCGGTTCCGGGAAGATCAGGAGCTGGGCCGTTTCGGCGGGTCGATCGGGCCGGGCCCAGTCTTCGCCCTGTCGCGGTGCGGCCCGGGGTGTCTGCAACCGCTAGCCCGCGACCGGGGGCGATGGGAGCCGCTCGGCGAGCCGATCCTGGCGCAGCAGGCGGCGACAGTCCACGGCACCTACGACCTCGTGGGGAGACCCTGGGTGGTGATCCACGGCTCGGCCGCGCGGGCGGGCTTCGTCACCGCCTGGGCATTCCGGCTGGAGGGCCAGGAATGGCGACCGGCTGGGCGGCTCGAGGTGACCGCCGTCGCCGTCCCCGGCGCCCTTCCCGCTCCCTGGCTACCCGAGGCGGTGATCTCCGGCTCCGGGCTCTTCCCGGCCGAGGGTGAGGCCCGCCCCTGGGTCTCCGGGCTGCCGGCGGGGCGCGCCGGCTCGGGGGCACAGGTAGTGCCGTTCGACCGCCGGGCGGCGGTGTTCCTGACCCCTGAAGGCTCGGTCTACCGAAGCGCCGACGCCGGGGAGAGCTGGCATCTGACGGCCTGGCGACCCTGGGAGACCGGCACCGCCGAGCCCTGGCGCCGGGGGACGGACTACAGCCTCGACCTGCCCCTCGGCGTCCCTTCGGCGGCCCTGCCGGTCCTTTGGTTCGACCGCCGCCTCGAGGGCCGCGAGATGCTCCTTTACACTGAGATGTCGCCGACGGGAAGCTGGCGCCATGTCGCCGAGGGACCGGCCCGTCTCCCGACTAGCGCCGGCGAGGATCTCGCGGTCTCCCTGGTCCTTCAGGGCCCCGGGAGGAGGTGGTCGACGCTGTTCGGCTGCGTAGTGAGCGGGGGAAAGCCGCGCCTGGTGGTCGTCGAGGTCACCGGCGGGAAGGTCAGCGAGACGAAGCTGATCGCTCTCGAGTAGGGTGCGGCTGGCCGCGCCGTCCGTCCTCAGGACGGAGCGGACTGGATCGCCGCGGCCATCCGGTCGACGACCTGCTCCGGCGTGAGCTCCGAGGTGTCGATCAGGGTGTAGGTCTCGTCGTAGGCGAGGGGTGACTCGGCGCGGTGCGAGTCGCGCTGATCGCGGCGATCGATCTCCATGACCACTTCCGAGTAGGTGGTCTCGCTCCCCGCATGGACGAGCTGGTCGAAACGCCGGCGGTAGCGGACCTCCTGGCGGGCGTCGAGGAAGAACTTGTGCAGGGTCTCCGGAAACACCCGGGTGCCGATGTCCCGCCCCTCGAGCACCCCGCCGTGCCGCCGCGCGAGCTCCCGCTGGAGCGCCACCAGGCGCTCGCGGACCTGCGGATAGGTCGAGATTCGCGACGACGCCTCCCCCACCCGGGAGGTGCGGATCCGGTCCTCGACCGGCTCGCCGTCGAGGAGCACGCGCGCCCCCTGTGTGTCGGGGTCGAGCTCGAGCTCCAGGTCCGTCTCGCGCGCGGTGGCCACGACCGCCTCCTCGTCGTCGGGGCTCACGTCGCGGTCGAGAACCCGCAGGGCGACCGCCCGGTACATCGCCCCGGTGTCCAGGTAGGGCACCCCAAGGCGCTCCGCCAGCAGCCGCGCCGCGGTGCTCTTGCCGACGCCCGAAGGCCCGTCGATCGCCACGATCAGGCCGTCACGGGCCTGGTTCCGAGTCTCGGTCATCGCTTCTCCTTACCGCTGCCCTTACCCCCGCCCGGCCCGGCCGAGTCAGAGCTCGGCCGCTTCAGGCCGCTGCGTCCTCCGATGCCGCCAGAGCTCGGCCGCTTCGACCCCCGACCTCCGGCCCCGCCAGAGCTCGGCCGCTTCAGACCCCCTCCCCCTGCTCCTCCTCCCTCCCGCCGCCCCTTGCGCGGCCTGCGGGCCGCCTGACGCAGCGCCTCGACCTCACCCTCGGTCAGCTCCCGCACCTGGCCCGGGCGTAGACTGGGGTCCCGGAACGGCCCGATCGTCACCCGGCGGAGCCGCTGGACCGGGTTGCCGATGCGGAAGAACATCTCCCGGATCTGGCGGGTCCGCCCCTCGGCAAGCTCGACCGTCCACCAGCTGTTCTTCCCCTCCCGCGGCCCGGAGACGCGCAGGGGCTCGATGCGCACCGGGACTACGTGCCGGCCGTCGATCACCACGCCGCGCCGGCGGATCTTCTCCAGGTCCTCCGGGCCGGGCCGGTCCTTGACCTTGACCTCGTAGACCTTGGAGCAGCCGTGGCGGGGGTGGGCGACGCGGTGGGCGAAGTCGCCGTCGTCGGTGAGCAGGAGGAGCCCCTCGGTGTTGAAGTCGAGGCGACCGACCGGCACCAGCGCCTTGCGATAGGGCTCCGGTACCAAGTCGAGCACGGTCGGCCGGCCTTCGGGGTCGTGGAGGGTGCTCATCACGCTCACGGGCTTGTTCATCACCAGGTAGTGGAAGTGGATCCGCGGCTCGATCCGCTTGCCGTCCAGCTTGATGTGGTCGGTCTCGGGATCGGCCTTGTCCCCGAGGGCGGCCACCTTGCCGTTGACCGTCACCCGACCCTCCTCGATCAGCGTCTCGACCTTGCGCCGGGAGGCGATGCCGGCGCGGGCGAGGATCTTCTGCAGCCGCTCGGCGGTCACGCTGCCTCCCCGTTGGTCCCCGTCCCTGTCGGCTCGGCCGCGTGGGCCTCGAGCTCCTCGAGGGCGGCCGCCTCGCGGTAGAAGGACTCGTCGCGGTCGGGGCCGGCCCCCTCCCCGCCGCCCTCGCTGCCGATCTCGCCGAAGACCTCCTCGAGCTCCTCCAGCGGCGGCAGGTCTTTCAAGCTCCCGAGGCCGAAGCGCACCAGGAACTCCCGGCTGGTGCAGTAGAGGAAGGGTTTGCCCACGACCTCCTTGCGCCCGGCGATCCGCACCAGGCGGCGCTCGAGCAGGGTCTTGATCGTCCCGGTGGGACCGACCCCCCGCAGCTCCTGGATCTCGGGCGCCGTGACCGGCTGCCGGTAGGCGATGATGGCGAGGGTTTCGAGGGCCGCCATCGACAGGCGGCTGACCGCGCCGCTCTCGAAGAACCGGCGGAGCCAGTCGTGGAGCTCGGGCCTGGTGACCAGGCGCACGCCGCCGGCGGCCTCGTCGACCATCACCCCACGGCCCTCGCCGGCGAAACGCGCCAGCACCGTCTCGAGGGCGGACTCGGCCGCCGCCCGGTCGCCCGCGCCGAACAGAGCTACCAACCTCTCGCGGGAAACCGGCTGACCGGAGACGAACAGGACCGCCTCGATCGCCGCTTCCATCTCGCTTCGCTCAGTCACGGCGCGAGCGCCTCCAGCTCCTCGATCCGGGCCTCGCGCGTGGTGCGGTAGAGGAGGAGATCGCCGACCCCGGTCTGGTGGATGCGCACGAGGTGGAGCCGGGCGAGCTCGAGCAGGGCTAGGAAGGCGGATACCGCTTCGGCTCGGCACGTTCGCCGCTTCAGGTCGTCGACGAAGTCGTAGGGCCGGCCGGCGTCGAGCACGGTGAGCAGGCGGTGGACCTGGTCGCGGACCGAGAAGGTCTCGCGCGCCAGGTGGAACGGCGGTGGGTGCTCTTTCTCGAACCGTGCCAGCGCGGTTCTCAGGGCGCCCAGGAGGTCGAACAGGGAGACGTCCCCGAGGTCGATCTCCTCGCTCTCCTCGGCGCCGAGCTCGGGCGGGGGCGCGGCGCGCGTCCACAGGCCGCGGCGGAGGCTCTCGACCTCGGCCAGGGACTGCGCCGCCTCTTTGATCCGCCGGTACTCGAGGAGGCGCTGGACCAGCTCTTCCCGGGGGTCTTCCTGCGCCTGCTCTCCCGGGCGCTCGGGCCGCGGCAGGAGCATGCGGGATTTCAGGTGGATCAGCAACGCTGCCTCGTAGATGAAGTCGCCGGCCACGTCCAGGTTCAGCTCCTCCATCAGCGCCAGGTACTCGTGGAACTGGTCGCACACCCGGGCCACCGGGATGTCGACGATCTCGACCTCGTTGATCCGCACCAGGTGGAGCAGCAGGTCGAGAGGCCCCTCGAAGAGCGGCAGGTCGACCCGCCAGGACGGGGGCAGCAGGCTCCTGGCCGGCGGTGTCAGACGACCCATGGAAGATCGATGATAGCGCGCGGCTGCGGCCGCGTCGGGCTAGCCCGGGGTGGTGGCGGCCCTCTCCGTGGCAGCGAGCGCCCGCCACTCGACGACCGCCGCCCAGGCCTGGAGCGCGAGGGTAATCCAGAAGAGAGCACCGTGCAGGAGCACCGGAGAGCGCTCGGCGTAGACCCCGATGCCCAAGACGAAGGTGGCGACCGCCGCAGTGACCACCCCGAGGAGCGGCGGCAGGACCCGGGTGCGGAAGGCTCCGAGCGCGGGCTCCAGTGGAGCTTCCCCGGCGGCCTCGCGCAACACCCGGGCGGCCCCGAGCAGGTAGAACAGGATCCAGGAGTGAGCGAGCACGAGGCCCAGCACCGCGGCCATTCCCATCAGGATGTGACCGGTGAGCCCGGCGTCCTCCGCGACCCCCAGATACCCCAGCGCGCCGACGCCCGCCAGCGTGAGCGCCGCCAGGCACCCGGCGGCGACCATCACCCTTCCGAAGGACTTCACCACCTCACCCCCCGTCCCCTTCCAGCCCACTCCACCCCGGCGATCCCCGGCCGCACATGACGTTCAAGCGCGGCGGAGCTCCAGATCCACGACACCGATCCGGATCTCGTCCCCGAGCGCGACTTCGACCGGCACCCCGGTTTCGAGCCGCTCGCTGTTACGGTACGTGCCATTCATCGAGCCGATCTCCTCCGACAGGAAGAGCTTCCCGCCCCGGCGGAAGATCTTGGCGTGGCGGCGGCTGATCGAGCGCTGCCCGTCGACCGGCGAAAGGTCGACGTCGGGGTAGATGCCGGTCGCCGGGTCGCGGCGCCCGATGGTCGTCTCCGAGCTCGCCGAGAGCGCGAACTCCATCCCCGACTTGACGTGGACGAGCTGCTCGGCCGCGGGATGGGTCTCCTGGGCGGGCTCGGGGGGCGCCGCCGGGTCGTAGGGGCTGCGCTCCGCCCCGAGCTCCCGCAGCAGCGCGTCGGTCTCGCGCAGGCGGTGCGAGAGCTTGCGCATCATCCGGACCGCGATCTCCGGGTTTTCCCGGAGCATCTGATTGAAGGTTGCGCCGTTGATCTCCAGCACCTTCACCGGCGTGAGCGCCCGGGCCCCCGCGGCGCGGGGCAGCCCTTCGAGCAGCGCCATCTCGCCGAAGAAGTCGCCCTTCTCGAGGACCGAGAGCTGCCGGGGCTCCTCCGCCACCTGCTTCAGGATCTCGACCTGACCGTCGAGGACGATGTACATCTCCGTCCCGAGGGTCTCCTCTTCGAAGATCCAGTCGCCTTCGGCGAACTCGCGCTGGGTGTAGCGGGGCGGTGGCCGCCGGCCGCCGGTCTTGAACACGGTGCTACTGGAGGACATGGTCGGAGGAGATCGCCAACGCGGCCGCAGCCGGATCGAGACGCGCCGGCACGCCCAGGGGCAGGGTCAGGTTCGGCGCCCGGTGACCGGCCTCGAGCCCCCAAGCCACCGGCCACCGATGAGCGGCCAGGGCCTCAGCGAGCCCGGTCCGCCAGGGAGCCTTCGAGCCGGAACCCAGCTCGGTATCGGTGGGGTGGCAATGGCCGATCACCATACCTCTGATGGCGCGGAGACTACCGGAGAGGTCGAGGTGGGTCAACATCCGGTCGAGCCGGTAGAGCGGCTCCTCCACCTCCTCCCAGAAGAGGATCGCGCCCTCGAGCCGCGGCGCCCACGGGGTGCCCTGGACGGCGGTGAGGAGGCTCAGGCAGCCCCCAAGGAGCGGACCCTCGGCCGGTTCGTCTGCCCGGCCTTCCCGCAGCCAGCCGTCGACCGGGAACGACCGTTCGATCCTCCCCGCCAGGGCATCCAGAAACGAGTGCTCCTCGCGCTCGTCGAGCCCTCGGGCCAGATCAGCGGCCACCATCGGTCCGTGGAACGCAACCAGGCGGAGCCGCTGGACGACTGCCAGCAGGAAGGGTGTCAGGTCCGAGTAGCCGACGTAGGCCCTGGGATGGCGGGCGAGAAGCCGCCAGTCGACCCGTGGCAGGAGGCGCAGGACGCCGTGACCGCCGCGGGCGAAGACGACCGCCCGGATGGAGGGGTCTGCTGCCAGGGCGTGAAAGGCCGCCAAGCGCTCGTCGTCGGCGCCGGCGAACAGGCCGTGATGGCGCGAGCGGAGATTCGCCGCCGGCACGGGTTCGAACCCCAGCCGCTCGAGGGCCGCGAGGCCA
>DATKCC010000199.1:0-2188 GCA_035513375.1 Thermoanaerobaculia bacterium
TCATCGGCGGGGGCCTACTGCGTCCGCTCCGGCCGGGGCCTCAACCCCAAGCGCTCGAGGTAGCGCTCGCCGCCCGGGGCGTTGAGCCGCCAGTAGGCCAGGCGGTCGGCGCCCAGGAGCTCGGCGCGCTCGCCGTCGCTCGACTCCCAGGCAACGATTCGCTGCGGCGGGGCTTTCTCGACCTGGAAGCTCCAGGTGCGCTCACCGGTCGCGCCACGGACAACTGCCCTGGCCTCCTCGACCTCGAAGGTCCCCGCCGGCACCGTCACCTCCCGGGTCTCCGCGGCGCGCGAGAGCTCCGCCTCCTCCCACGCGACCGGCCGGTGGCGGAGCCGGGAGCGTTCGAGCGAGGTGAGGATCGGTGCGGTCGCGGTCTCGCCCGGCGCCACCGCCGGCCAGGCGAGGCCGCGGGCCCAGATCAGCAGGGCGTCCTCGCTCAGCCCCGGCCCGCCGGGCAGCGCGCTCGCGCGGTCGGCCTCGCCCTCGAAGTAGCTGTGGAGGGAGAGGTCCGCGCCATCCCGCCGGAACAGTGCCTGCTCGTAGACGTGGCCACACCACTCCTGGGCCGAGAACGAGACCTTCGCCGGAGCCCCCGGCGCCAGACCCGCGGATGCCTCGAGCGCGACGAAGGCGCTGGTCATCAGGTGGTAGTCGTAGATGCCGGTCGGGAAGTCCCGGGCGAGATTGAGCTTCAGGACCTGGAATGTGCCGGGGCCCGTCTCATCGGCCTTCACTCGCGCCGCTTCGGAGAACGGCTCGGTCACGAAGATCGCCACCGCCGTGCCGCGGCGCGGCTCGCCGTAGCGCGGGGTCACGAGCTCGTAGCCGGCGAGCTCGGCGCGGCCGTCCCCCCAGTGCTGCCAGAAGGGCGAGTCGAAGCCTGGAGAGCGGGCGTCCGGCGCCCGCTCATCGCCCCGACCCTCCCCGGCCCAGCAGGCGAGGGTGAGCGAGATCGCTACCAGAGCGACAGACCGTAGGGGGCTCACCTGAGGTTCTCCAAAGCGTAGGGTGCGCCTTGGCGCACCGACCGAAGTCTCACCGGAGCGCGGCTCGGTGCGGCAAGCCGCACCCTACCATCTCAGATCCCCCGGAGCGCCGTCGCCTTGGCGACCCGCCCGATGGCGAGCATGAACGCCGCGGTGCGCAGCGGCACGTTCTGGCCGGCCGCTAGCTGGCGCAGAGTCCGCCAAGCCTCGACCATGGTCCGCTCGAGCTCCTCATTGACCCGCTCCTCGCTCCAATTGAACTGCTGGATGTTCTGGACCCACTCGAAGTAGGAGACGGTCACGCCGCCGGCGTTGGCGAGAATGTCGGGGACGACCTCGATCCCTCGCTCACGGAAGACCCGGTCGGCCTCGGGGCCGGTGGGCCCGTTGGCGCCCTCGACGATCATCCCGGCCCGGACCTCGCGGGCGAGCTCGGGGCTGAACACGTCCTCCAGGGCGGCAGGGATCAGGACGTCGCACTCCAGTGTGAGCAGCTCCTCGTTGGTGATCCCGTCGGTCCCCGCGAAGCCCGTGACCGTGCGCGCCCGCCGGTGGTGCTCGACGAGGGCAGGAACGTCGAGGCCGTCGGGGCTCGAGATCCCGCCCTGGACGTCCGAGACCGCGATCACCCGGCCGCCGGCCTCGTGGAGCAGACGCGCCACCCACGATCCGACCTTGCCGAAGCCCTGGATCGCGAAGCGGCTGCCCGGGATCGCGCCGCCCTTTTGCGCCAGGGCTTCGCGGCAGACGATCGCCAGCCCCCGGCCGGTCGCCGCCTCGCGCCCCGCCGAGCCGTAGAGCTCCACCGGCTTGCCGGTCACCACCGCCGGGGAGTGGCCGTGGTACTTCGAGTACTGGTCCATGATCCAGGCCATGACCCGGGCGTCGGTGTTGACGTCGGGGGCGGGGATGTCCCGATCGGGGCCGATGATGTCGTGGATCTGGTCGACGAACACTCGGGTCATGCGCTGGAGCTCGCCCTCCGACAGCTCCTTCGGATCGCAGGTGATGCCGCCCTTTGCCCCACCGTAGGGGAGGCCGACGACCGCGGTCTTCCAGGTCATCAGCGAGGCCAGGGAGCGGACCTCCTCGAGGCTCACCCGCGGGTGGTAGCGCAGCCCCCCCTTCATCGGGCCGCGGGCGTTGTCGTGCTGGACCCTGAAGCCGATGAAGGTGGCGACGCTACCGTCGTCGCGCTCGAA
>DATKCC010000200.1:0-2250 GCA_035513375.1 Thermoanaerobaculia bacterium
GACACCGCCACCGGGGCGGCCGACGTTGCCGAGGAGGAGCTGGAGGATCGCCGCCGTACGGATGATCTGGACCCCGACCGAGTGCTGGGTCCAGCCAACGGCGTAGCAGATCGCCCCGGTGCGCTCCGGTCCCGAGGCCGAAAGAAAGGCGTCGGCGACCCGGAGGAAGGCCTCCCGAGGCACGCCGCAGGCGCGCTCGACCATCTCCGGCGTGTAGCGGGCGTAGTGGCGGCGGAGGACCTGGAAGACGCACCGCGGGTGCTCGAGCGTCTCGTCGCGCTCGAGGCCGTCGAGCTTCTGCGCCTCGCCCCCCCGGTCCTTGCCGTGGCCGCCGGATTCGGGTTCGTACCCCGCGGCCGGCGCCTCCTGCCCGTCGCGGTCGCCGAGCCCGGCGCCCCGGTAGAGCCAGCTCTCCGGCAGGTAGGTGCCGGCCTCTTCGTCCCAGCCCGAGAACAGGCCGTCGAGATCTTCCGGGAGCTCGAGGTCGTCGCGGAGGATGGTCGCCGCGTTGGTGTAGGGCACTACGTAATCGCGGAAGTACCGACCCTCCTCGAGGGCGAGCCGGACGAGCGCGCCCAGGAAGACGATGTCCGAGCCGGCCCGTAGCGGCACCCACAGGTCGGCCATCGCCGAGGTGCGGGTGAAGCGCGGGTCGACGTGGATCACCGTCGCCCCCCGCTCCCGGGCCGCCATCACCCACTGGAACCCGACCGGGTGGTTCTCCGCCATCGACGAGCCCATGATCAGGATGGCGTCGGCGTTGGCGAGGTCCTGCTGGGCGGTGGTGGCGCCGCCCCGCCCGAAGGAGGTGCCCAGACCGGGCACCGTGGAGCTATGTCATATCCGGGCCTGGTTCGACACCCGGGTCATCCCCAGGCCGGCGGTGAACAGCTTCTTGATCAGGTAGTTCTCTTCGTTGTCGAGCGTGGCGCCGCCGAGGTGAGCGATCCCCCGGCACTGCATGAGGCTCCGGCCGTCGCGCTCCTCCTCGAAAGTCCGCTCGCGGCTCTCCCACACCCGGTCGGCGATCCGGTCCATCGCCTCTTCCAGGTCGAGCTCCTGCCACTCGGTGGCGAATGGCGCTCGGTACTTGACCCGGGTAAGGCGGCCCTCGTGGGTCAGGAGCTGGTGGCTCGCCGCCCCTTTGGGGCAGAGCTTGCCGCGGGAGATCGGCGAGTCGGGGTCGCCTTCGATCGCGACCAGCTTCCCCTGCCGGTGGAAGACGAGCTGCCCGCAGCCGACCGCACAGTAGGGGCAAACCGAGCGGGCGACCGCGGCGCCGTCGGTCTTCGGCCGGAGCTCAACCGTCCTCCGGCTCATCGACTCGGGGCCGTTGCCGTCCTTCCTCTCGAGGATCTGCCGGATCAGGGGCCACATCGCTCGTCCTCCTCCCAGAACTGTGCCGTACAGCGGCTCGCTGGTGGTTTCTACTCCCGGCGGGGCCGGTTTGCAAGCTGGCGGCCGGTCGCCGGCTGTCTAGCGCGCCGCCGATGCGGGTAGTCTGCGGTCGATGATCCCGGCCGGCGCCTTCGTACTGCTCCTCCTCGCTGCCGTCCCGCAGTTCTTTGCGCCAAGCCCTGAGGCCCCGCACCCCGAGCGCCCGATCGGCGCGCTCGCCGATGAGATCGTGGTGACCGCGACCGGCGTCGAAGGGCGGCTCGGCGACACCGCCGCCGCCGTCACCACGCTCGACGCGGAGGAGCTCGCATCGAGCCCGGCCGTGACCCTGGACGACGTGCTCCGGCAGGTGCCGGGGTTCACCCTCTTCCGCCGCTCGGGCAGCCGGACCTCGAACCCCACGACGCACGGCGCCTCGCTCCGCGGGATCGGCGGCTCGGGCGCGGGACGGGCGCTGGTGCTGGCTGACGGTGTGCCGATCGACGATCCTTTCGGTGGCTGGGTCGTCTGGGGACTGGTCCCGGCCGCGGCCATCGACCGGGTCGAGGTGCTGCGGGGCGGCGCCTCCGACCTCTACGGCAGCTCGGCGCTGGCCGGGGTCGTACAGCTCCTGCGCCGCGCCCCGGGAGCGGCCGAGCTGGTCGCCGACGTCGCGGCGGGAGAGCAAGGGACCGCCCTGGGCTCGATCTGGGCCGCACGCCGGGCCGGACGCTGGGCGGGCGCGGTGGCCGGGCAGGCGCTCGCGTCGGACGGCTACGTCACGGTCGCCGGCGCGGAGCGCGGTCCGGTCGACACCCGCGCCGGGAGCTCCCACGGCTCGTTCGAGGCGACGCTCGAACGGCTCCCGGCGGC
>DATKCC010000201.1:0-6608 GCA_035513375.1 Thermoanaerobaculia bacterium
TCGAGGTCGTCGGCCGAAGTGTGGTACTCGGGGTAGCGGCCCCAGGGCGTCCGGGTAAGGGAGCCGACAGCCAGGTCGAAGCCGGGCGAGCCGTACTGGCGCTCGTCGTAGCCGTAGGGAACGAAATCCTCGAGCTCGAAGGGCTCGCCGGAGGCCCGTAGCAGGTGCGCGACCGCGCGGTCGATCTCGGCGTCGCCACGCCGGCTCCGCTTGTAGTGGAAGGGCCCCGAATCCCCCAGATTCGCGGCCACCAGCCCGTGGGCCACCCGGCCCGCCGCCTCCCGGTTGGTGGCGAGCCAGGTGATCGCGCCGATCGTCCCGGGGAGCCAGAGGAAGCGATAGCCGTAGCGCAGCGGCGCCTCCCGCGCGGCCGCCAGCAGGCGGCGCGCCAGGTGGGCGGTGACCGCGATGCCGGAGAGGTTGTCGTTGGCGAGGGCGGGGTGGCAGACGTGGCAGGAGACGAGCACCTCGCGCCCGCTCCGGCCCGGGATGAAGAGCTCGCCGTAGCTCAGCGAGCCGGCTGCCAGCGTGGCGTCGATCCGTACTTCGTACTCCCCCTCCGGGAGGTTCTCCAGCACCCGGTGGGACAGGCAGAAGCCCCAGCTCTCCGAGTAGTAGGAGGTCTGGTAGGGGACGAGGTCGGGCTGCTCCGGCAGCGTGTGGAGGCGCTCCCGGAGCCGCGCCAGGGGCATCCGCTCGTGGACCGGCACGCTGTAGCCCACGAGGTGGAGGGAGCAGTCGGCGAAATCGACCACCTTGCGCCCTTCCGGGTCGCGGATCCACGCCTCGCGGACGTTCCACTCGTCGGGCACCGTCCAGTCGAAGGCCGGGGTGCCGGTCGGCACCTCGTGGACATCGAGCGGCACGAGCTCCCGGAGGGCGCCCAGGGTCTCGCGGACACCGTCGCCGGTGATCGAGCGGGGGATCGGGTAGAGGCGGGCGGCGAGCTCGTGCATCGCCCGGCCCTCGGCCTCGAGCTCGCCCTCCGGAAGCAGCAGCCGCGACTCGGCCATCAGCCCTCCCGGTCGGCGAAGCGGGGGAGGGTCCGGTCCCGCTCCGAGATCACCGCCACCGGGAGCGGCCAGGCGATGCCGAGCTCCGGGTCGTCGTGGCGGAAGCCCCGGGCGTGCACCGGCGAGTAGGGGGCCGACATCTGGTAGTAGAGCTCGGTATCGTCCTCGAGGGTCTGGAAGCCGTGGGCGAAGTCGGGCGGCACGTAGAGGGCGAGGCGGTTCTCGGCATCGAGGCGGGCGGCGGCGTGCTGGCGGAAGGTCGCCGAGCCGGGCCGAAGGTCGATGATCACGTCGTGGATCGCTCCGCGGACGCAGCGGACGAGCTTCGCCTCCTCGGCGGGCGCCGCCTGGTAGTGCATCCCCCGAAGCGTGCCGCGGCGGCGGCTGAACGACAGGCTCGACTGGGCGACTACCGGGTCGAGGCCGCGGGCCGCGAAATCCTCCCGGCAGAAGGTGCGGGCGAAGAAGCCCCGCTCGTCCTCGAAGCGCTCGGGCTCGATCACGAAGGCGCCGGGGAGGGGGAGCTCGCGGAAGACCATGGTGCTCAGAATACCTGGAGCTCGGGGATCGCCACCACGAACCGTCCCCCCCAGGAGCGGACGTCGGCCATCTGCTCGACGATCTCCTCCCTCAGGTTCCAGGGCAGGATGAGGACGTAGCTCGGCCGTTCCTCCCGGAGCCGTTCGGGCGCGGCGATGGGGATGCGGGTCCCGGGGAGATATCGCCCCTGCTTGTGGGGGCTCCGGTCGACGGTCAGCTCCACCAGGTCGGTTCCCACGCCGCAGTAGTTGAGCAGGGTGTTGCCCTTGGCGGGTGCGCCGTAGCCGGCCACCCGCTCGCCGCGCTCCCGGGCTTCGAGGAGGAAGCGCAGGAGCCTGCGCTTGGTCGCCCGCACCCGCTCTTGGAAAGCGTCGTAGCTCGCAGGGTCGAGGAGCCCCGCTTCCGACTCCCGGGCGAGGAGCTCGTCGACCCGGCCGGCGACCTCGCCCGCCGGCCCTTCGCCGTGACGCGCGAAGATCCGCAGCGACCCGCCATGGGTCGGGAGCTCCTCGACGTCGAACAGCTCCAAGCCGTGGGCGGCGAAAACCCGCCGCACGGTGTGGAACGAGAAGTAGGAGTAGTGCTCGTGGTAGACGGTGTCGAACTGGTTCTCGGCCATGAGCTGCAGCAGGTGCGGAAACTCCAGGGTGGCGACCCCGCTGGGGGCGAGCAGCGTCTTCAGGCCGGCCACGAAGTCGTTGAGCGCCGGCACGTGGGCGAGCACGTTGTTGCCGACCAGGAGGTCCGCCCGCACGCCTTCAGCCGTGAGCTCCCGGGCCGACTCCAGGGTCAGGAACTCGTTGCGCGTCGGAATGCCCGCCGCCTCGGCGGCCCGGGCGACGTTGGCCGCCGGCTCGATCCCCAGCACCGGGAGGCCCCGCTCCCGAAAGTGGCGCAGCAAGTAACCGTCGTTCGACGCGACCTCGACGACCAGGCTCTCGGGCCCCAGGCCGAAGCGCCCGATCGCCATCTCGGCGTAGCGCCTGGCGTGCTCGACCCAGCTCGTCGAATAGGAGGAGAAGTAGGCGTAGTCGGTGAAGATCTCCTTCGGCCGGGCGGCCTCCGGAAGCTGGACCAGCAAGCAGCCTTCGCAGAGGTAGGCCTTCAGCGGATAGAAGGTCTCCGGCCGGTCCAGGTCCTCGGGCTCGAGAAAGGAGTTGGCGAGCGGCGAGACGCCGAGGTCGACGAAGACCCGCGACACGGGGGCGTCGCAGAACCGACAGCGGTAGGCGCTCAGGAGGTCATCCCTCCCAGATCTTCCACGGCGCCCCGCCGCCTTTCCAGACCTCGTTCAGGTGCAGGTAGTCGCGGTAGGTGTCCATCGGGTGCCAGAAACCCTCGTGGAGATGGACCGAGAGCTCGCCGTCGCGGGCCAGCCGCTGGAGAGGCTCGAGCTCGAGGAACAGCCCCGGGTCGTCGTCGAGGTAGTCGAAGACCGCCCGGTCGAAGACGAAGAAGCCGCCCGAGACCGAGCCCTCGGCGACCGTCGGCTTCTCGTTGAACTCGACCACCCGGCCGCCGGCGGTCTTCATCTCACCGTAGCGCGAGGTCGGATGGACGCCCGTCACGGTGGCGGCGCGCCCCTCGCGGTGGTGAAAGTCGAGCAGGGCCGGCAGATCGATGTCCCCGACGGCGTCGCCGTAGGTGAAGAAGAACGTCGGCGTATCGATGTACTGCCGCACGCGCTGGAGCCGGGCGCCGGTGGCGGTCTGGTCGCCGGTCTCGGCGCAGGTCACCCGCCAGGGCTCGTCGCCGGCGTCGTTGTGGAACTCGAGCGCCCGGCTGCCGTCCATGGTGACCGTGAAGTCGCGCTCGAGCTCGTGATAGCGCAGGAAGAACTGCTTGATCACCCAGCCCTTGTACCCCAGGCAGAGGATGAAGCGCCGGACGCCGTAGGCGCCGTAGAGCTTCATGATGTGCCAGAGGATCGGGCGGTCACCGATCTCGACCATCGGCTTCGGCCGGTACTCGGTCTCCTCCCGGAGCCGGGTGCCCTGGCCACCGCACAGGATCACCACCGGCATCTCTTCGATCGGTACCCGTCGGTCGCTCATCGTGGGGACTCGGAGTCGCGTGGGTCGGAGGTCGCTGGGAGCGGGCTGGGCGGGCTTCGGTCGACGGTTTCCCGGGCGACTGGCCCGCCCGGCCCCTACGTTACAATGCCGGCTCGTGAGCGCGCCAGCCTCCCTCTCGACCGAAGCCGCCGCCGCGGCGGCCGACGCAGCGTCCAGTCGCCCCGGGCCGGCGCCGGAGGTCACCGTGTTGGTCCCGGTTCTCGACGAGGCCGCAACGGTCGAGGAGCTCGCCGTCCAGGTGGCCGAGGTCCTCGACGGCGCCGGGCGGAGCTTCGAGATCGTCTTCATCGACGACGGTTCGACCGACCGCACGTCCGAGCGGGTGAGGGCGGCCCATGCGGCCGACCGCCGAGTCAAGCTGGTCCGGTTGCGGCGGAACTTCGGCAAGGCGGCGGCCCTGTCGGCCGGCCTCGATCACAGCCACGGGGCGATCATCGTCACCATGGACGGCGACCTCCAGGACGACCCGCGGGAGATCCCGCGCTTCCTCGAGAGCCTCGAAACCGAAGGGCTCGATCTGGTCTCGGGTTGGAAGCGGCTGCGCCAGGACCGAGCGCTCAAGCGGCTCTCGTCGCGCCTGTTCAACTGGGTCACCCGGCACCTCGCCCGGGTCGATCTCCACGACTTCAACTGCGGCTTCAAGGCCTACCGGCGGGAGGTGTTGGAGCAGGTGGCGATCTACGGCGAGCTTCACCGCTTCATCCCGGTGCTGGCGAGCCGCCGCGGCTTCCGGGTGGGCGAGATCCGGGTCCACCATATGCCCCGGCGCCAGGGCGCCAGCAAGTACGGCTGGGACCGCTACTACAAGGGCCTCCTCGACCTGATAACGGTCCTGTTCCTGACCCGCTACACGCCGCGGCCGCTCCACCTCTTCGGCCTCCTGGGCCTGCTGCTGCTCCTCGCCGGCTTCGCTGTCAACCTCTATCTGGCGATCGCCTGGTTCGGCGGCGAGGCCCTGTCGAAGCGCCCGCTGCTCTTCCTCGGCGTCCTGCTCATGGTCATGGGACTCCAGGTCCTCACCACCGGCCTCCTGGCCGAGATGATCGCCCACTCAGGCTTCCGCCGGCGGGAGAGCTACTCGGTCAAGGAGCATCTGGACTGAGCGCGACTCGTCTCCCCATCACCGTCATCGGCGCCGGCATCGTCGGCCTGGCGACCGCTCACGAGCTCGCCCGCCGCGGCTGGCCGGTCCTGGTCCTCGAGGCCGAGAATCGTGTAGCCGCGCACCAGAGCGGCCACAACAGCGGGGTTATCCACTCCGGCCTCTACTATCGCCCCGGCTCGGCCAAGGGCCGCCTCTGCGCCGAAGGCCGGGAGGCGCTCTATCGCCTTTGCACGGAGGAGGGGATCGCCCACCGCCGCACCGGCAAGCTGGTGGTGGCGACCGGTCCCGAGGAGCTGCCGCGGCTCGACGAGCTCGAGCGCCGCGGCCGGGCCAACGGGCTCGAGGGGCTCGAGCGCCTGGTCATGGGAGAGCTCCGCGAGCGGTTCCCCGCGGCGGCCGGGGTAGCCGGCCTGTGGGTACCCCAGGCCGGGATCGTCGATTTCCCCGGGGTCGGCCGGCTCCTGGCGCGGCGGGTAGTGGAGGCGGGTGGGGCGGTGCGGACCGGGGCACGGGTGGCGGCGATCGGCCCGGATGGGATCGGGCCCGGCGACGGCTTCCGCCTCGAGCTCGCGACCGGCGAGACCCTTGGCGCCAGCTTCCTGGTCAACTGCGCCGGCCTCCAGTCGGACCGCGTCGCCCGGCTCGCCGGCGCCCGGCCGGCCGTTCGGATCGTCCCCTTCCGTGGCGAGTACTTCGACCTCGCTCCGGACGCCGCCGCCCGGGTCACGGTGCCGATCTACCCGGTGCCCGACCTGCGCTTTCCCTTCCTCGGGGTCCACCTCACCCCAACCCTCGACGGCCGGGTCGAGATCGGCCCCAACGCGGTCCTCGCCCTCCATCGCCACGGCTACCGGCGCGGCGACCCGCTCGCGTCCTCGGTGACGGGCGACCCGCGGGACCTCGCCTCGACCCTCGGCTTTCCCGGCTTCTGGCGCCTCGCCCGGCGTCACTGGCGCGACGGCGCCGGCGAGCTCCGGCGCTCGCTCAGCCGCCGGGCGTTCGCCCGGGAGGTCCGCAGGCTGGTCCCGGCGATTCGATCGAGCGACCTCCACCGCGGCGGCTGCGGCATCCGGGCGCAGGCGGTCGACCGGCAGGGAAATCTCCTGGACGACTTCCACATCGTCCATGCCGAGCGCCAGGTCCACGTGCTCAACGCCCCCTCTCCGGCGGCCACCGCGGCGCTCGCGATCGGCCGGGAGATCGCGGACCGAGTGGAGGGGAGGCTGGCATGACCTGGGCGACCCGCCTGGTCTGCTCGGCGACCGGCGAGCCGGCCCCCCTCGACGAGCCGGCGTTCCTCTCGCCCGCCGGCAAGCCCTATCTGGTCGAGTACGACCTCGACCCCGAGGAGGGACGCCGCTGGGCTGCGTCCCTGGCCGGCCGCCCCTGGACCCTCTGGCGCTACCGGGACCTCCTGCCGGTCGCCGATCCGGCCGCCGCAGTCGACCTGGGCGAGGGCGGCACGCCGCTCGTCCCGCTGCGCCGGACCGCGCCCAGCGGGCTCCGGGTGTGGATCAAGGACGAGAGCGGCAATCCGACCGGCTCGTTCAAGGCCCGGGGCCTGTCGCTGGCGGTGAACCGGGCCCGGGAGCTGGGCGCCCCGGGAGTGGAGCTGCCGAGCGCCGGCAATGCGGCGCTGGCGCTCGCCGCCTACGGCGCGGCGGCCGGGCTGCCGGTTCGGGTGGCGCTGCCCGAGGACACGCCGCGGGAGATCGCCGAGCGCTGTCGGCTCCACGGCGCGGAAGTGCTGACCGGCGGGCGGACGCTGGTCGAAGCGGCGGGGCGGCTGGCGGAGCTGCCGCGGGGCTACTGGAACCTCTCGACGCTCAAGGAGCCCTACCGGGTCGAGGGGAAGAAGACCATGGGCCTGGAGCT
>DATKCC010000202.1:0-6098 GCA_035513375.1 Thermoanaerobaculia bacterium
CACCGTCTTCCGCACCGAGGACGACATCGTGGAGCTCCTCCGGAGCGCCTACGACGCCTTCAAGGACGTGCTGATCAAGATGCAGGGCAAGCTCGAGTTCGGCCTCAAAGTCCTCTGGGAGCCCGAGCTGATCATCCAGGACATCGAGAAGGAGGAGGAGAACCTCCGGCTCCTGCGCCAGGAGATCGGCTCCCGGCGCGGCTCGACCTACTTCGCCCGCATGCAGTACGGCCGGCTGGTCGACTCGCTCCTCCAGGAACGCTCCGATGAGCTGGCGACCTCGATCATCGTGGCCCTCGGCGACGTCTCGGTCGCTTCCCGATCGAACAAGCCGATCGGCGAGAAGATGATTCTGAACGCCGCCTTCCTGGTCGCCCGGGACCGCGAGGAGGAGTTCGACGCGCGGGTCAAGGAGGTGGCTGCGCGCCACGAGCACCTGAACTTCAAGTACACCGGCCCCTGGCCGCCCTACAACTTCGTCAATATACGATTAAAACTCGAGCGTGCCGCCGAGGGAGGTTGAGATGGGGTGCTACTCAGATGTAGGGTGCGGCTTGCCGCACCAGAGCGGGGCCCCGGCCGCCTCGGATCGGTGCGGCAAGCCGCACCCTACGCCTGGCAGGACTGGGGCGGCCACTCCATGCCGCTGATCATCCTCCTGGACAGCCTCTTCACCAAGCCCATCGCCTTCGTCCTCGAGCGCGTCGCCGAGGCCGTCGACGCCGAGCTCGACGACGACACCCGCCTGAAGGAGGAGCTGCTGGCGGCCCAGATGCGCCTCGAGCTGGGAGAGATCACGGCGGAGGAGCTCGCCGAGGTGGAGCGCGAGGTGCTCGCCCGGATGCGGGCGATCCGCGAGGAGCGCGGCGAGGGCGAGGGGCTGTCGCTGGGCTCCCGGATCGTGGGCGCCGAGGTCTCGTTCGGCGGCGACGACGGCTCCGGGGACGGCGGCTCCTGAAGCGCAGCGCTCCGCATGCCGGGGGCCCCGCCGGCTTCCGCTTCGTCGCCGGCAAGGGGGGCGTGGGCAAGACCACGCTGGCGGCCGCCCGGGCGATCGGCCTCGCTGACGCTGGGCTGCGCGTGCTGGTGGTCTCGACCGATCCGGCCCACTCCCTGGGTGACGCCCTCTTCGGCGCCGCCGGGCCGGACCGGCTGAGCGGCGAGCCACGGGCGGTCGAGCGCCCCGGGAAGGCCGGCGAGCTCCTAGCCGTCGAGCTCGACTCCCGGCTCGCCTGGCGGCGCTGGCTCGGTGCCCGGCGGGCCGCGATCGCGGCCCTGGCCGAGCGCGGGACCTTGCTCGATGCCGAGGACGTATCCCGCCTGCTCGACCTGCCGGTGCCGGGGGTCGACGAGCTGGTCGGCATTCTCGAGCTGATCCGGCTCGCCGGCGAGTCGGGCTGCGACCGGGTGGTGGTCGACACCGCCCCGACGGCGCACACCCTCCGGCTCCTCCAGATGCCCGCCGCGCTCGAGCGCTTCGCCGCCGTGCTCGCCGCCCTCGAGAAGCGCCACCGAGCGGTCTCCGAGGCCCTGACCCGGCGGCGCGGCCCCGGGGCCGTCGACGCCGACCCGACCGCCGGCCGGATCGAGAGGGAGGCCCACGCCCTGGCCGATCTGGTCCGGGACCCGGAGCGTTGCACCTTCACCTGGGTGCTCCTGCCCGAGCTCCTATCGCTCGCCGAGAGCCACGACGCCCTGGCCGAGCTCGAGGACGGCGGGGTCACGGTCGACGAGCTGGTGGTCAACCGGGTGACCCCGCCGCCGCCCATGCACTGCTCAGCCTGCGAGCCCCGGCGCCGGGCGGAGGCGGCGGTGGTGCGGCAGATCCGGCAAGGGCTGGCCCGGGGCCGGGAGCTCCACCTGGTGCCCGAGCTCGAGGAGGAGCCCCGGGGATCGGCGGCGCTCCGGCGCCTCGGCCGGCTCCTCGCGGAGGGCTGGGACCCGGAATGGGAGACCGGCCGGGAGACGGAAGCCGACTGGCAGGGCTCCGGCGGAGCTCGCCTCCTCCCGGGGCGGGGGTCGGGAGACGCGGCGGCCGGCCCGCGGGAGCCGCTCGCGTGGCTCGGCGCCGTGGCGCCGCCGGGGATCGGGCTCCTCCTGTTCGGCGGCAAGGGGGGCGTGGGCAAGACGACCTGCGCCGCGGCGGCGGCCCTCGCCGCGGCCCGGGCGGCGCCCGAGCGGGGGGTGCTCCTCCTCTCGACCGACCCGGCCCACTCGGTGGCTGACGTGCTCGGTGTCGCGCTCGGCGACGTGGCCCGACCCGTCCCGGGCGCGCCGGCGGGCTTCCGCGCCCGGGAGCTGGACGCTGGCGCCGCCTTCGCGGCGCGAAAGGAGCGCTACGGGGCGGCCCTGGAGCGGGCCTTCTCAGGAATCTCGGGTCGCTCCGGCGGCGCCGGTTACGACGTGCCCTTCGACCGGGCCGTCCTCGAGCGGCTGCTCGAGGCGACGCCGCCGGGCCTCGACGAGCTGGTCGCGCTCTCGGAGCTGGCCGAGCTGACTGCGCTGCCGGGCCCGGGGAAGGAGGCTTGCGGCGGGCCTTCCGACGCGCCTCTGGTAGTCGTCGACACCGCCCCGGCGGGCCACACGCTGCGACTGCTCGAGCTGCCGGAGCTCGCTCTCGAATGGGACCACGCCCTGCTCGCCCTTCTCCTCAAGTACAAGGACGCGGTCGGCCTGCCGGCCGATTGGGCCGAGGAATTGCTGGAGCTCGCCCGGGAGCTGAAGCGATTGCGCGCCCTGCTCGGTGACGCCGGCCGCTGCCGCTTCGTCATCGTGACCCGGGCGGGTGAGCTGCCTCGCCGCCAGACCCGGCGCCTCGCCGAGGCCCTCGGCCGCTTGCGGATCGCGGCGCCGGTCGTGATCTTCAACGCCTTGCCGGTCGGCGAGTGCGCCCGCTGCCGGCGGGCCAGGGGGCGCGCCCTGGACGATCTCGCCGGGCTGCGCTCGGAGCTCGGCGACCGAGCCCAAGCCGCGCCCGGGTCCGATGGGGGCTGCCATATACTCACCGCCCCTGCCGAGTACCCGCCGCCCCGGGGCACCCGGGCCCTGGAGCGCTGGAGCCGACACTGGAGCTCCGGGACTCCAGGGCCTTGACGAGGCTCACGTGCTGCCAGACCCGACTCACCCGCCCGATTGGATTCGGCCCGGTGGACCGACGAGCGAGCCGGCCGGGGTGATCCGATGAGCGCCACCTACCTCTACTGCCTGGTGCGCCGGCCCGAAGCTCCGGAGCTGGCCGGCGCCCCCCAGGGCGTCCCCGGCGCCTTGCCGCCGAGGCTTCTCGACGTCGGTGACCAGCTCTGGCTGGTGGCGGCCCAGGTCCCCTTGCCGGAGTACGGCGAGGCCGAGATCGCGAGCCGTCTGGAGGATCTGTCCTGGGTATCGGAGCGCGCCCTCGCCCACGAGGAGATGGTCGAGCACTTCGCGCGGGCGGCGCCTGCCGGGGCCCCGGCCGAGACCGGGCACTGGGCCCTCCTGCCGATGAAGCTCTTCACCCTCTTCGCCTCCGACGAAAGGGCCGTCCAACACGTCGCGGGCGAGCTCCCGCGCCTGCGCCGGGTCCTCGATCGGGTGGCGGGGCGCGAGGAGTGGGGCGTGCGCGTGCGGCGGAGCCCGGAGCGGGCCGCGGCGGCCGCCGGAGAAGCGCCCGCCGGGAGGCCCGCCTCCGGGCGGGAGTTCCTCGCCCAGAAGCACCGTCAGCTCGAAGCCGCCCGGCGGGCGCCCGCCGAGGCGCGGGAGGTGGCCGAGAACGCCTACGCCCGTCTCGTCGAGCGGGCCGCCGAAGCGCTGCGCCGCGAGCCCGAAGCGGGCACGTCGCTGGTCCTCGACGCCGCCTTTCTGGTCCCCCGGAGCGACCGGGGTCCGTTCGCGGATGCGGTGGCCGCGGTTGCGCGCGAGCTCGCCGGCGCCGCTTGCGAGCTGACCTTGACCGGCCCCTGGCCGCCCTACAACTTCGCCGGCGAGGAGGAGCGGTGAGCGACGAAAGAGGAGAACCTCCGGCGGAGCACGACCGGGCGGCCGCTCCCGGGAAGGTGGAGCCGACCGAGCGCGCCTCCGCGGTCGAGATCCTCGATGGCGGCGGCTCCTCTCTCCTCGAGGCGGTCGACAGCCTGCTCAATCGGGGCGTGCTCCTCGAAGGCGACCTGGTCCTGGGACTCGCGGACGTGGACCTCGTCTACCTGCGCCTCACCACCCTGCTCGCCGCCGCCGACCGCATCCTGGGCAAGGGGGCCGGGGCCGCCCCCGCCCCAGCGACAGGTCGTAGCTGGAACGATCCCCGGAGCGGCCCTGCCGAACCGACCGGTGGCGGCCTGGGCCAGGGCGTAGGGTACGGCTTGCCGCACCGGGGCGACGCACCGGTCCGGCCCTCCTCGGTGCGGCAAGCCGCACCCTACGAACCCCGGCCCGACTCCTCGACATCCGCCCACTCGGAGGCGGCCGGCGTCGAGGATCTGCGCGAGGAGATCGAGCGCACCCTCGGCGGCGAGCCGGCAGGCCGCCCCACCCCGCCGCGCTGGAACGCCGCCCCCGAGGACGTCGAGCGCTCGGTCGCCCGGCTGGTCCTCGCCCTGGTCGAGTTCCTGCGCAAGCTGATGGAGCGCCAGGCGATCCGCCGCATGGAGGAGGGCACCCTTACCGAGGAGCAGGTCGAGCGCCTCGGCCAGGCCTTGATGCGCCTGGAGGAGACGGTCCACGACATGGCCCGCCGCTTCGGCCTCTCCCCCGAGGACCTCAACCTCGACCTGGGCCCCCTCGGGCACCTGACCTGAGCCCCCGCCCGCCCCGGGCGGAGACGAGCTCGGCCCCTACACCCGCCGGTGGTTGGCGGCTTGAAAAGCACGTGTAGGGGAGGAGCTTGCCTCCTCCCGGCGTGGGGGCGGCGGGCGCCCCACGCCGGGCTCCCCTGAGCACGGGGCGAGGCATCCACGGAGGACGAAGCGGCGGTCCCGGAGGGATCAGCCCGCGTGCATGTCTGAGGGAGCGCAGCGACCGAGTTCACGCGGCCCCCGGAGCGGCCGTCGCTGAGCCCCGTGGATCGCACCGCGCGCACCGGGAGCCCGCCGTGGGGCGACCGCCGCCACTACCACCCGAAGGTCAGACCCAGTCCCGCGAGCGTGGTCTCGTACACCCGGCTCGGGTTGGTCGAGTCGGCGTCCTCGTGGGAGACGTAGGCGCTGGCGCCGAGCCAGTCGAGGATCCGGTAGTCGGCCGCCAGGGTCCAGTCCTGGCGGTCGTCCTCGCGGCCGAAGTTGCTCGCCGCCGGGTCGCCGATCGAGTAGTCGCGGGTACGCTGGCGATAGCGCAGCGACAGGTACAGGCGCTCGACAGGGAGCGAGCGCACCTTGATCCAGAGCTCTCGCTGGTCGTGGTCCTCATTCGGGTCCTCCGCGTCCCGCTCACCCCACTCGGCGCCGATCTCGGGCGAGAAGACGTACTCCCAGCCCCGGTAGCGGAGCGCCCCGCCCGCCGAGAGGAAGTCGTTGTCCTTGCCGGTCGTCTGGTCGAACTCCTGGCGGGCGAGCTCCGCCAGGGCCGTCACCTGCCAGACGCGGGTGACGCGCCAGCCGTACTCGCCCGCGAGCCGCAGCACATTGGCCCGGTCGAACTCGTCGCCGACGTCGAAGACCGGTCTGTCCTTCTCGTGCTCGAGGTAGAGGTCGGCCTCCCGCGGCCGGCGGTCCCAGCGCAGCCCGACCCCTAGCGCCCAGGCCTCCTCCAGATCGTCGCTGTAGGAGTCGAAACGCCCGCGGGTGTAGAGCTCAAAGGCGCTCGCCTCCGACGGCCGGGCGGAGAGCCTGCCCTCGAGCCGGGTCAGCGTGACCTCCTCCTGCGGCTCGCTCTCGGGGGCTTGGAAGAAGTTGTCGAACCGGAAGCCGTGGACCCGGAGCTCGCTGGCGAACACCGGATCCTCCCAGGGCGGGGGCGGCTGGGCCGGGGCCCGGGACGGGACCATGGCGGCGGCGAACGCCGCGGCGGCGACGATGGACAGGCGGCGGCTCATGACTCTCTCCCTCCCTGGGTCGACTCGCCGCCCTGCCTCGGCGTCCACCGGACCGTCCGTTGGCCGCGGATGATCGACAGCACCCCGAGCAGGGCCG
>DATKCC010000203.1:0-2292 GCA_035513375.1 Thermoanaerobaculia bacterium
CCCGCCAGGCAGAGCACCAGCGCCTCGATCAGGAACTGGATCAGGATGTCCTGACGGCGGGCGCCCAGCGACTTTCGCAGCCCGATCTCGCGGGTGCGCTCGGTCACCGACACCAGCATGATGTTCATGATCCCGATGCCGCCGACCAGGAGCGAAATGGCGGCGATCCCGGCGAGGAGGAACGAGAATGTTCGGGTCGTCTCCTGCATGGTCGAGAGCAGGGTCGCCTGGTCGCGGACGTTGAAGTCGGCCTGCGCGCCCGGGGCCAGCCGGTGCTCCCGGCGCAGGATCTGGTCGATCTCGACGACGGCCGTCGCCATCGCTTCGGCGCTCGCCGCCTGGACCGCGATCGAGCGCACCGACTGGGTACCCATCACCCGGAGCTGGGCGGTGCCGAGTGGGATGAAGATCCCCTTGTCGGGGTTCGAAAACCCCATGCCGCCACGCTCGGCGAGCACGCCGATGACCAGGAACGGGACGCCGCCGATGCGCACGGTCTCGCCCAGGAGGGCCGCCGCTGGGCCGACGCCGAGGGGCCTCCCCGGCCAGGGCTCCCGCGACCGCCACCCGCCGCCGGCCGCGGTCCTCCGCCTCGGTGAAGACGCGGCCTTCGGCGAGGCGGAAGTTGTTGACCCCGAAGTAGCTCGGCCAGGAGCCGACGACCGACAGGCTGGCGTTGGCCGTCCCGGCCTCGACCTGGAGCCGGCCCTCGAGCTCGGGGGCGACCGCGCGGACGCTCGCGGCGTCGTCGCGCAGGGCCTCGGCGTCGGCCACCGTGAGCCGGGACTGGCCGCGGCCGCCGCCACCGCCGAAGAGCGCCTGGCCCGGCCGCACGGTGAGGACGTTCGCTCCCAGCGCGCCGAGGCGCTCCTCGACCGAGCGCTGGGCGCCCTCGCCCAGAGCCACCATGGTGATCACCGCGGCGATGCCGATCACCACCCCGAGGGTGGTCAGGAGCGAGCGCAGCTTGTTGGCCAGGATCGAGTCGAGGGCGACCCGGAAGATCTCGAACAGCAGCACGTCAGTTGCCCCTCGGCGCCCCGCCGGCGCCACCGGTCCCGCCGCTGGGACGCCGGCTCCCGCCGCTGCCGCCGCTCGCGCCGAGCGGACCGCTGAAGCGCTGCCGGACCCGGTCGGTGAGCTCCTGCTGTTGGAGCTGGAGCTGGGCGACCGAGACCAGCACCACGCTCTCGCCCGGCTCGAGACCCGAGGCCACCTCGGTGTACTCCCAGTCGCTCACCCCGAGGGTCACGTGGCGCGCCTCCGCTCCGCCCGGGCCCGCGACGAAGACCACCGCCGGCCGGGTGTCGGCGGTGGCCGCCGGAGCCATCGGCGCCGCCTCGCCGCCGCCACCCCGGGCGGGACCTGCCTGTTGGGGAGCCGCCCCGGAGGCGGCTCCGGGCTCCACCACTCCGAGCGCCGCCGCGATCCGGCGGGCGTCGCGCAGGCCGACCACCGCCGCGTTGGGCACCGCCACCGCCCCCCGGCGGCTCGCCAGCTCCAGGGTGACTTCGGCGTTCATCCCGGGCCGGAGCAGGCCTTGAGGATTGGCGAGCCGGACCAGCACCGGGAACATCGTGACGTTCTGCTCGAGAACCGCCTGGGGCTCGACCTTCGCCACCTCGCCGGTAAAGGTCCGGCCCGGGTAGGCCTCGACCGTGACCCGCGCCTCCTGCCCCGAGTGGATCCGCCCGATGTCGACCTCGTCGACCCGGGCCCGGACCTGCATCACCGAGAGGTCGGCCATGCGGAAGAGGCTGGTGCCGCCCGAGACGTTGGAGGTCGCCGAGGCGATGATCTGGCCGGTCTCGATCCCCCGCTCGAGGATCGTGCCGCCGGCGGGCGCGCGGATGACTACGTCCTCACGCTTCTCTCGGGCGAGCCGCACGCTGGTCTCGGCCCGCACCAACGCCGCCCGCGCCGAGGCCGTGGCCTCGACCTTGACCTCCACCTCCTGGGCCGGGAGGATCCCCTGCTCGTGGAGCCGCTCCGCTCGCGCCTGCTCGGCCTGGGCGGTCGAGAGCCGGACCCGGGCCGACTCGAGGTCGGCCGCCGCCTGGTCGAGGGCGCTCTGGACGTCCCGGGGATCGATCTCCGCCAGCAGGTCGCCGCGCTCGACGCTGTCGCCGGTCTCCGCGTGGACCGCGAGCACCAGGCCCGAGGCGTGGGACTTGACCTCGACCACGTGCACCGGCTCGACCAGGCCCGCGGCCTCGGCGACGACGTCGATGTCGCGGCGCTCGACCTGCGCCACCGGCAGCGCGCCCGTCTCCACGGCCCGACCGTCGGCCG
>DATKCC010000204.1:0-7165 GCA_035513375.1 Thermoanaerobaculia bacterium
CGTCCTCTACCAGGCGATGGAGCCGATCGACAAGCGCCACCACCAGACGATCGTCAGCCGCATCAAGGTGATGAGCGACCTCGACATCGCCGAGAAGCGGGTGCCCCAGGACGGCCGGTTCAAGCTGCGCCTCAAAGGCCGTACGATCGACTTCCGCGTCTCGGTCATGCCCGCGGTCCACGGCGAGGACTGCGTGATCCGGATCCTCGACAAGGAGTCGATGAACAAGGAGTTCAAGAACCTCAGGCTCGACATCCTGGGCTTCGACGACGAAACCCTGAAGAAGCTCCGGAAGTTCATCCGCGAGCCGTACGGCATGGTGCTGGTGACCGGCCCGACCGGCTCGGGCAAGACCACCACCCTCTACGCCTGCCTCTCCGAGATCCAGTCCGCCGAGGACAAGATCATCACCATTGAGGATCCGGTCGAGTACCAACTCAAGGGGATCACCCAGATCCCGGTCAACGAGAAGAAGGGCCTGACCTTTGCCCGGGGCCTGCGCTCGATCCTCCGCCACGACCCCGACAAGATCATGGTCGGCGAGATCCGCGACGAGGACACCGCCCAGATCGCGATCCAGTCGGCGCTCACCGGCCACCTGGTCTTCACCACCGTTCACGCCAACAATGTGGTCGACGTCCTGGGCCGGTTCCTGAACATGAAGGTCGACCTGTACAACTTCGTCTCGGCTCTCAACTGCGTCCTCGCCCAGCGGCTGGTGCGCAAGATCTGCACCCATTGCAAGCGACCCATGACCGCTTCGAAGCAACTGCTCGAAGAGAGCGGTCTCGAGCCCTCCGAGTACGCCGACTTCACCTTCTACGAGGGGGCCGGGTGCCTGGAGTGCAACGGCACCGGCTTCCACGGTCGGCTCGCGGTTTCCGAGCTCCTCGACCTCTCGGACCAGATCCGGGAGCTGATCCTGGAGAAGCGTCCCGCTTCGGAGATCCGCCGCGCCGCGAAGGAGGAGGGCATGACCTTCCTGCGCGAGTCGGCCCTCGAGCGAACCCTGCAGGGGATCACCACGCTCCGTGAAATCAATAAAGTTACTTTCGTCGATTGAGCGGCTCCTCGGAGCGGGGCCGATGGCGCCGCCTCCCCACGCTTTCGCCTGCTCGGAGGACGCCCTCGCCTTCGCCGCCTTCAGCCGTGAAGACGGCGGCCTGGTGCTGCGCGAGTACCGGCGCGCGCCGCTCGAGCCGGGCTCCTTCCAACAGGGCCTGCTGGGCGGCCCGCCGCGCGACCCCAGGCTCTTCGACGAGCGGGTCGCGGAGCTGGTGTCGAGCCTGGAGACGCCGGTCAAGGAGTCCTCGCTGGTGGTACCCGACGGCTGGCTTCGGACGGCTTTCGCCGGGGTCGCCGACCTTCCGGCCAACGGCGCGGCGAGGGAGGAGGTGTTGCGCTGGAAGCTCAAGCGGCTGGTCCCCTTTCGGGTGGACGAGCTGCGGGTGCGGGCCTTCGAGGTGGCGCCGCTCGCCGGCCAGGAGGAGCCCAGGAGGTTGCTCCTCGGCTTCGGAGTCGAGAGCCTGCTCGGCGCCCTCGAGCGCTCGTTCGAGAGCGCGGGAGTCCACGTCGGGCGGATCGCCAACCAGGGCCTCTCCGCCCTCGGCGCCCTCGCCCACCCCGCGGTCGCGGAGGGCGGCCTGATCGGCCTCGTCCTGGTCGCAGAGCGCGGCTACAGCGCGGTCTTCGCCCGCGTCGCAGACGGGCAGACAGAGCCGGTTCTCCACCGCTTCAAGAGCTTCTCGGATGCCCTGCCGCTCGAAGCCCGGGCCGGCGCCGTGCGCCGCGACATGCGCCTGACTCGGCGCTATCTCGAGGACCATATTCCCGAAGCCCCGCTCGGCGGTGTGACCCTCGCCGCTCCCGAAGGCGAGAGCGCGCTCTGGGCCGAATGGCTGGAGCGGGGTCTCGACCTGCCGGTGGCCCTGGCCGATGACGGTCCGGTGGTGGAGGTCCGGGGAGCCGGCGGCGCCGCCCGCGGAGCCGCTCTCCAGGGTGGGCTCGAGCGGCCGCCCTGGCCCGAGCTCCTCTCCCTGGCCGGCACCGTCTGCCAGGAGGTGCCCGGGTGAGCCGGCCGCTGGACCTCGCGCTCAAGCCCTTCGTCAACCGCCGGCCCGTGATGCGCCTGGCGGTCCTTCTGTGGCTCGCCGGCGGCTTGCTGCTCGCCGGCAACGTCTGGCTCTATTGGGACTTCCTCACCGGCCGCGGGAATGTGCACGCCCGGCGCCAGCAAGTCGAGCGGGAGATCGAGATCGAGGAGCGGCGGATCGCGGCCCTCTCCGAGCAGCTCGCCGCCTTCGACCTCGCGGCCCAGAACGAGCAGGTCGCCTATCTGAACCAGCGGATCGACCAGCGGCGTTTCTCCTGGAGCCGGCTGTTCGACGAGCTCGCCGAGCTGCTGCCCCGGGACGTGCGGATTCAGAGCCTGACCCCGGGCGGCGCGGACGGGGGGAGCCGCGCCCGCACCCGCCGCGCTGCCGAGGTGGTCGGCGACGGTAAGGTCTTGCTGCGGATCCAGGCCGAGGCGCGCTCGGACGAAGCGATCCTCGATCTGGTCGACGCCCTGTTCAGCGACCCCGACTTCGAGCGGCCGAATCTCCTCCAACAGAACGCTGGCCAGGGCGGCTGGACCCTCTTCGACATCGAGGTGATCTACCGCCCGCCGGCTCCGAGCGAGGGACCGGCCGGTGCGGAGATCCTGCCCGCCGGCGCCGAGGGCGCCCCGTCGGGCGGTGAGCCTGCCGGCGCTCCGTCTCTCTCTCCGATGAAGCTCGGCCGGCCCGCGTCCGCGCCCCCGGAGCTCTCGTGAGCCTGGGAGGCCGCATCTGGCGCCGGCGCCTCGGGCTCTGGGTCCCGGCCCTCGCCTTCTTCCTGGTGAACCTGGGGCTGTTCTCGACCTACCGGCTGGTCTACGCCGGCCGCGTGGACAGCCTGCAGGGGAGCCTCGAGCAGCGCGAGCAGGTCCTGGCGGTGCTCGGGGGCCGCTCCGCCGAGCTCACCGAACGGGCGGCCGCCGCGCGGCAGAGCCGCTTGGGTCTCGAGCGGCTCTACCGCGATCGCCTCTCCACCGAGCGCAACCGGTTCACCGCCGTGACCGCCGAGATCCGCGAGCTCGCGCGCCGGGCGGGGCTCGCGCCGGCCGCAATGAGCTACCCGACCGAGGAGATCGAGGACTACGGGCTGGTCAAGCGGTACTTCACCTTCAACGTCGAGGGGACCTACGTCGAGCTGCGGCGATTCATCAACTTCCTCGAGCTCACCCAGTCGTTCGTCACCCTCGAGGAGGTCGCCCTCTCCGGCGGTGAGGGCGCCCGGCTCAAGATCCGGCTCAACCTCTCGACCTTCTTCGCCGGGGAGGGATCGGCGGGCGCGCCGACGCCCGACGAGCTGATCGCCCCGCTGGAGGGCTCCACGTGACCCGCCGGAGCTGGCTCCTGGTCGGCCTTCTGGCCTTGGCGGCGGTCGTGGCCTTCACCGGTGGCGACGATGCCGACGAGCCGGTTGCGCCCTCCCCCCGCGCCCGAGGCGCCCGCCGCGGCGCTCCGGCAAGCCCCGAAGCGGTCGGCGAGGTTCTCGCCCTCAAGTCTGCGGATGCGGGCGATGTGGCGACCAGCTACGAGCCCGGGCGCGACCCCTTCCGTTTCTACGAGCCGCCGCCACCACCACCGCCACCGCCGCCGCCGCCACCACCGCCTCCGGCCGCCCCGGTGGTGCCGTCCGGTCCGCCGGTGCCGCCGCCGCCCCCGCCGCGGCCCCAGCCGCCGCCGATCGACGTCGAGTACCTCGGCAGCTTCGGACCTCCGGAGGCTGCGATCGCCGTCTTCACCGACGGCGACGAGATCCACAACATGCGGCTGGGCGACGTGATCGAAGGTAAATTCCGCGTCGTACGGATCGGGTACGAATCCGTCGACCTCGCGTTCGTCAACTTCCCCGAGGAGCCGGCGGCCCGCTTGCCGGTCGGTCGAGGCAGGTAGCACGGAGGGTAGAGGCATGCGTATGGGACTGGGACCAATCGGCTTCCGCGGCCTGGCGGCGTTCGTCGCCGTCACCCTGCTCGTCACCGGCTGCACCGGCTTCCGCGCCGCGCGCCGGGCCGAGATCGCCAGCCAGACCGGCAACTGGGACGAGGCGGTGCTCTACTGGGCGCAGGCGCTCGACCAGGAGCCGACGAACATCGGCTACCAGGGGAGCCTGCTACGCGCCCGGGTCCGGGCCGCCCAGCAACACTTCGAACGGGGCAAGGAGTTCCACGCCGCCGGGGTCCTCGAGCGCGCCCTCGTCGAGTATCAGCAGGCGGTGCAGCTCGATCCCTCGAACCAGTACGCCCAGGTCGAGCTCCGGCGGGTTCGCGACGAAGTCGAGGCCGCTCGCCTGGGCACCACCGTCGAGACGATCGCCGAGATGAAGCGCCGCTCCCAGGGGATCCGGCCGCAGCCGCCGATGCTGAACCCGCGCTCGGACGAGCCGATCTCACTCGAGTTCCCCGAGCCGGTGCCGATCACCTCGATCTACCGCTCGCTCGGCAAGGCCTTCGGCCTCAACATCCTCTTCGATCCCGGGCTCCGGGACGCCGACCTCTCGATCGTGCTGAAGGACGTGACCGCCCAGGACGCGCTCGAGATCCTGATGCGCTCGGCCGGCCACTTCTACAAGGTGCTCGATCCCCAGACGATCATCATCGCCGCCGACACGCCCCAGAACCGGCGCAATTACGAGGACCTGGTGATCCAGGCCTTCTTCCTCTCGAACGCCGACGTCAAGGACGCGCTGACCATCCTCCGGAGCCTGATCGGCGCCCGCCAGATCGCCATGAACGAGCAGCTCAACGCGATCATCATCCGCGACACGGCGGACAAGGTGAAGGTCGCCGAGAAGATCATCGAAACGATCGACAAGGCCAAGGCCGAGGTGGTCATCGACGTCGAGCTCCTGCAGCTCTCGTCGAACAGGATCCGCGACCTGGGCGCCCAGCTCTCGACCTACTCGGTGACCCAGAGCCTCGACCTCGGCTCGCCGGACGCCGCGCTCCGCGTCTCGGACCTCGAGTTCCTTAACCAGAGCAACTGGGCGCTCACCATCCCGAACGTGGTCTACAACTTCGTCAAGAGCGACACCGATGCCCAACTCCTCGCCGAGCCGAAGCTCAGGATCAGCGAAGGGGAAAAGGGCCGCCTGGTGATCGGCGACCGGGTGCCGGTGCCGGTGACCAGCTTCAACACCGCCAACACCGTCGGCGGCAACATCGTCCCGATCACCTCCTTCCAGTACCAGGACGTGGGCATCACGATCTCGATCGAGCCGCGCGTGCACCACAACAAAGAGGTCACGCTGAAGCTCACGGTCGAGATCTCCCAGGTCACCGGCCAGGTCTCGGCGGGCTCGGGCCAGGCGCCCCAGCCGATCATCGGCACCCGAACGATCGAGTCGACCATCCGGCTGAAAGACGGGGAGACGAATCTGCTCGCCGGCCTGATCCGGCGCGACGACACCGCCACCGACTCCGGGATGCCGGGGCTCTCGGACATCCCGGTGCTCGGGCGGCTGTTCTCGAAGAACTCGACCGAGAACCGGCGGACCGACGTGATCCTGACTCTTACTCCCCACATCGTCCGCTTGCCCGACATCACCGAGACCGACCTGCTGCCGATCTGGGTCGGCACCGAGCAGAACATCACCTTCCGCGGTGGCAGCCCCCGGGTCGAGTCCGATGTCGAAGGTCCCTTCGACGGTCCCGACGCGGCGAGCCCGGAGGAGATCCGGGAGCGGATCCGCGAGCGGCTCCAGAGCCTGCCGCGGGGCCTCCAGGGCGAGGAGGCGATCGAGGGCGGGCAGGCTCCGATCGCCCCCGGCCAGGAGCTGGTCCCCGGCCTGCCGCCGCCGTCCGGCTCGATCTTCGAAGAGGAAGAGGAGCCGGAGGAGGAGCTCTTTGCACCGGAGCTCCTGGAGGAGGAGCCGCCCGCGGTCTCCTTCCGCCGTAACGACGCCGAGCCGGGGGGGGATCTCGACCTGGTGATCGACGAGCTGATGACGGACACGACCGCGCTGGCGAGCGCGACCGACGAAGCCGGGGCGTTCTGGCGCTTCGCCGCGGTCACCGCCTCGCCGCTCGCCACGGCTACCGACGTCGAGCTCCGGATGGTACCGGTCGAGGTCCGGGTAGCCCCCGGGGACGCTTTCGAGCTCGCCATCGAGGCCCGCGCCCTCGCGCCGGTCTCGCACCTGCCTCTCACCCTGCTCTTCGACCCGGCGGTCCTGGCGGTCGAGCGGGTCGAGCCGGGGAGCTTCCTCGGCGGCCCCGGCGCGGCCGAGGTGCTCTCGGACCGCTCCGCGCCGGGACGGCTCGTCCTCGGCGCGAGCCGGCTCGGCGAGTCGGTCGGGGTGGCGGGCGAGGGGGTCGTCGTCCGGGTGGTGTTCCGGGCCCTGGCGCCCGGCAGCGCCGGGCTGCGTTTCGAGGCCGCCCGGGCCCTCGACTCGGCGCTCGCGCCGCTCGCTCTCGAGACCCGGCCGGCCGCGGTGGAGGTCGGCGGCGAGCGGCCTCCCGCGGCGCCCGTGCGGCCCGAGCGCCCCGCCGAGCGGCCGCCGGTCGAGGCCTCCATGAAGGCCAGCAAGACCTGAACGATGGCACCGATCGCAGCCAGCCGATCGCGTTTCCCGGATCCGGCCCGTCGCGGCCAGCGCGGGTTCACGCTCGCCGAGATGGTGATCGTCGCGGGGATCCTGGCGATCCTATCGGCTGCGGTCATCCCCCTCGTGCACTCCACCCAGAAGCGGACCAAGGAGATGGAGCTCCGGGCGGCGCTGCGGGAGATGCGGTACGCGATCGACGAGTACAAGCGCTACAGCGACGCCGGGCTCCTGCCGGTGGATCTCGGCACCGACGGCTACCCGGCGGAGCTCGAGATCCTCGTCGAAGGCGTGGACGTGGTCGGGCAGGTCGACTACAAGGCCCGATTTCTCCGCCGGATCCCTCTCGACCCCATGACCGGGGAGTACGAGTGGGGCCTCAGGAGCTACCAGGACGAGCCGGACTCGAGCTCCTGGGGCGGCGAGAACGTCTACGACGTCTTCTCCCTGTCCGAGGGGGTGGGGTTGAACGGCATTCCCTACGCGGAGTGGTGATGGCGACGATCCGAAGAGCAGCCAGGTCCTCGAGCGCGGG
>DATKCC010000205.1:0-2940 GCA_035513375.1 Thermoanaerobaculia bacterium
CGGCAAGCTCCGCCGGGCGAGCGACCGCGACGTGCACGAGGACTCCAAGGACTCGACGCTGCCGATCGCCCGGGACATCCTGGAGGCGCTCGTCGAGCACCCGACGAAGCCGCCCTGGTACATCGACCTGCTGAACCTCAATCTGAACAACGACGACCGCGAAGTGGCCCGGGCGCGGATCCGCGGATACCTCGCGGCCTACGACCGGGACGGCACCCGCATCACCCGCAACCTCGACCTCGGGCCGAGCCGGCCCGCCACCACCGAGGAGGAGAGCGCACGATGACCGCCACCGTCGCCCCCGACGCCGCCAGCCACGGTCTCGCCGAGGAGATCGAGGCCACCCGGAGCTGGTTCTCGAGCCCCCGCTTCGAGGGGATCCGCCGCCTGTACTCGGCCCGCCAGGTGGTCGAGCAGCGCGGCACCATCCGGCAGGACTTTCCCGTAGCCCGCGAGGCGGCCGCCGCCTTCTTCGACCGCCTCCGCGAGCTCGCCGACCAGGGGCGGGGCATTACCACCTTCGGCCCCTACTCCCCCGGCCAGGGGGTGACGATCAAACGGCTCGGCATCGAGGGCATCTATCTCGGCGGCTGGGCTACCTCGGCCAAGGGCTCGGCGGACGAGGATCCGGGGGCCGATCTGGCGAGCTACCCGCTCTCCCAGGTGCCGGACGAGGCGGCGGTCCTGGTGCGGGCGCTCCTCGCCGCGGACCGCAACCAGCGGTTCGCTCGCGCCCGGATGAGCGCGGAGGAGCGGCAGGCGAGCCCGGAGGTCGACTTCCGGCCCTTCATCATCGCCGACGCCGACACCGGGCACGGCGGGGACGCCCACGTGCGCAACCTGATCCGGCGGTTCGTCGAAGCCGGGGTCCCCGGATACCACATCGAGGACCAGCGGCCCGGGACCAAGAAATGCGGCCACCAGGGCGGCAAGGTCCTGGTCCCGTCGGATGAGCAGATCAAGCGCCTGAACGCTGCCCGCTTCCAGCTCGACGTCATGGCGGTGCCGGGGATCCTGGTCGCCCGCACCGACGCCGAGGCGGCGACGCTCCTCGACGGCCGCGGCGACGAGCGCGACCAGCCGTTCATCCTCGGCGCCACGAACCCCGAGATCCCCTCCTACAAGGCCTCGTACCTGGCGCTCATGAAGCGCTTCTTCGACCTCGGGGTCGAGGAGCTCAACGGCTTCCTCCTCTACGCCCTGTCGAGCGAGGAGTACGCCGCGGCCGACGTCTGGCTCGAGCGCACCGGGCTCGCCGCGCTGGCCGAGGAGGGGGCGCGGGACCGGCGGCAGCAGGCCGGCGAGGCGGCCCTCCGCGCCTTCGATCGGGCGGCCTCCCGGCTGATCGAGACCTGGGAGGAGGAGGCCGGGCTCGAGACCTACGGCGAAGCCGTGGCCGCGGTCCTCGCCTTCATGGCCGAGGAGGGCGAGGAGCCGCCGATGCCGGCCGCCGAGTGGCTGGCTTTCGCCGCCCGGGCCTCCTTCTACGACGCCCGCGCGAAGGCTGCGGGGCTCGGTCTCACGGCGCCCTGGGACTGCGACCTGGCGCGCACCCCTGAGGGCTACTACCAGGTGCGGGGCGGCATCGACTGGGCGATCGCGAAGTCGCTAGCGGCCGCCCCCTTCGCCGACCTCCTGTGGATGGAGACCAAGACCGCCGACCTCGACGACGCCCGCCGGTTCGCCGAGGCCATCCACGCCGAGTTCCCCGGCAAGATGCTGGCCTACAACCTCTCCCCCTCCTTCAACTGGGACACCACCGGCATGAGCGACGAGGAGATGCGGGCCTTCCCCGAGGAGCTCGGCAAGCTCGGCTACGTCTTCAACTTCATCACCTACGGCGGCCATCAGATCGACGGCATGGCGGCCGAGGAGCTCGCCACCGCCCTGCAGCAGGACGGGATGCTCGCGCTCGCCAGGCTGCAGCGCAAGATCCGCCTGCTCGACTCCCCCTACCGCACGCCGCAGACCCTGGTCGGCGGACCGCGCCTGGACGCCGCGCTGGCCGCCTCCTCCGGCCGCACCGCCACCACCAAGGCGATGGGGAAGGGCTCGACCCAGCACCAGCACCTGGTTCAGACCGAGGTGCCGAGGAAGCTGCTCGAGGAGTGGCTGGCGATGTGGACCGAGCACTACGACCTGCCCGGGCGCCTACGGGTCGACTTGAAGCCCCAACGCGCCGGCTCGGAGCTCCTCGAGCTCGCGATCTACGACCACCAGGACGGCAAGGTGGCCAACGTCATGTTCGCGCCCATCCACGACCGGCGCGGGCGGAGCATCCTGTCGGTGCGCGACCAACACACCTTCGACGAGGCGCTACGCAAGAAGCGCCTGATGACCCTGGTGCACCTCTACCTCGTGCACCGCTACCGGGCGGACTCGGTCCACTACGTCAGTCCGACCGAGGACAACCAGTACCAGGCGCGGAAGATGAAGAAGCACGGCATCTTCGCCGAGGTCCACACCGAGGTCGGCGACATCATCGTCACCGAGGTCGATCACGACCGGGTCGCCAAGCTCCTCGCCCCGGATCGCGAGACCCTGGGGAAGCTGATCCGCAAGGAGGATCCTCCCGGCTGACCAGGGCCTGGCTGGACCTGGAGAGGAGTTTCCCTGGTTGCGGTCGGCTTCACTCGCTCCGCTTCCGCCGCGCCTGCCCCACCTCCCAGTCGTCGTTCCAGCGCTGCTGGAGGGTGGCCGCCACCTCGCCGCCGAAGAGGATGGCGAGGGCCGTCAAGTAGAGCCAGAGGAGCAGGACGATGATCCCGCCCACCACGCCGTAGGTCTGGTCGTAGCGACCGAGCTGGCTGACGTAGACGCGGAAGCCCAGGGTCGCGAGGAGCCAGAGGCCGGTGCCGACGACGGCGCCGATCAGGGTCGGGCGGGCGGCGTCGCGCATGTCCCGGTCCGGGAGCAGGAAGTAGATCAGCCACATCAGCA
>DATKCC010000206.1:0-7104 GCA_035513375.1 Thermoanaerobaculia bacterium
CTACGTTCACACCATCCTGCGCGACGGGACGAGCGCCGACCGCCAGCTCGCGACCTACCGCGAGACCGGCGACTTCACGGCGGTCGTCGACCGCGTGGTCGCGGAGACCCGGGCTGGCCTTGACTGAGGGCTCCCTCTCCGACTCTCCGCCGGTCGCGGTCCGGGTGGTCCCGGACCTGCCGGCGGAGCTCCGTGCGCTCGATCATCGGCCCAGGGGGCGGCGCCGGCGGACCAACGGCGCCGCCGTCGAGGCGCTCCTCGCCCGGCGGCAGGTGCCGCTGCGGGACGGCGCGCGGGCGACCTTCCTCTACCGCGGAGCGGCCGAGAGCGTGCACCTGCGCCACTGGGTCTTCGGCCTCGAGCCCGAGCCGGCCTTCCGGCATCTCGACGGCACCGACCTCTGGGCGCTCACCCTCGAGCTCCCCGAGGACTCGCGAGTCGAGTACAAGCTCGCGGTCGTCGAGGGCGGGGAGGAGCGGGTGATCCTCGACCCCTTGAACCCCCGGCGGGCGCACGACCCATTCGGCGCCAACTCGGTCCTGCGGATGCCGGGTTACGAGCGACCGGAGTGGACGCGGCCCGACCCGGCGGCGCCTCGCGGGCGGCTCGAGGAGGTGGCGGTCGCGAGCGCGGCGTTCGATGAGGAGAGGCGGCTTCGGGTCTACGTTCCTGCCGCGCCGCCGCCGCCGGCGGGCTACTCGCTCCTCGTTGCCCACGACGGCGAGGACTACCGGCGCTTCTCGGACCTGCGGCCGGTGCTCGACAACCTGATCTCGGCGGGTGGCCTCGCGCCCCTGGTCGTCGCCCTCCACCAACCGGGCTCCGAGCGGCTGGTCGAGTACGCCGGCGACCCGCGCCACGCCCGTTTCGTCGCCGACGAGCTGGTGCCGGTCCTCGAGGAGCGCTACCCGGTCGCGACCGAGCCCGCCCGTCGCGGCCTCGCCGGGGCGAGCTTCGGCGCGGTCGCGGCGCTCGCGACCGCCTGGCTCCGCCCCGGGCGCTTCGGGCGGCTCCTGCTCCAGTCGGGGTCGTTCGCCGCCGACACGCGGCGCGGCGAGGTCTTCGTGCCGGTGGCGGATTTCATGCGACGGTTCCGGGAAGCGCCGCGCCGGCCAGCCGAGCGGATCTTCGTCTCCTGCGGGGTCTACGAGTCGCTGGTGATCGAGAACCGCGCGCTGGTCCCGGACCTCGAGGCTACCGGCGCCCGGGTGCGCTACCGGGAGCTCCGCGACGGCCACCACTGGGAGGGCTGGCGCGACGCGTGGGGGGAGGGACTCCCCTGGCTCTTCCCCCGGGAAGGCACCTGATGACCGACGTCACCCGCCGCATCGGGCTCTCGCTCGGGGCCGACCTCTGCTGGCCGATCTGCTTCGAGGAGATCGTCCGCCGGCTCGATCTCGCGATCCCGATAGGCGGCGACACCGTCCGCTTCGAGGTCGAGCGGATCACCCTCGAGCCCTTCGACCTGCGCCAGCCGGCGCGCTACGACGTGGTCCTCGACCGCCTGACGCACTGGTACCACCTCTCCCGGGAGTGGATCAAGAAGGCCGTGATCATGGACGGCGTCTACGTCCTGAACAACCCCTGGTCGGTGCAGGCGATGGAGAAGCACACCTCCTACTGCGCCATGATGCACTTGGGCCTGCCGGTGCCCGACACCTGGATGGTGCCGCCCAAGGCCTACGAGCCGCGCCCGGACCTCGAGCCCATGCTCCGGCGCTACGCCCGGATGTTCGACCTGGGAGAGGTGGGGGCGAAGCTCGGCTACCCGGCGTACCTGAAGCCCTACGACGGCGGCGCCTGGGTCGGCGTCTCGCGGATCGACGACGACGCCCAGCTCCGGGCGGCCTACGACGAGAGCGACCGGCGGGTGATGCACCTCCAGCGCGCGGTCGAGGGCTTCGACCTCTTCGTCCGGGCGCTCGGCGTCGGCCCCCAGGTCTACCCGATCCGCTACGACCCGGGGGCGCCGCTCCACGACCGCTACCAGGTCGCCTTCGGCTTCCTCTCCGCCGAAGAGGGCGCGCTGCTCGAGGACATGGTCGTGACCATCAACAGCTTCTTCGGCTGGGATTTCAACTCCTGCGAGGCCCTGCGCCGTGACGGCACCTTCTACCCGATCGATTTCGCCAACGCCTGCCCGGACTCCCAGGTGACGTCGCTCCACTACCACTTCCCATGGCTGGTCAAGGCCAAGGTCCGTTGGGCGCTGTTCTGCGCCGCGACCAAGCGGCCGATGCGCCGGAACCTCGACTGGGCGCCCTACTACGAGATCGCCGAGCGCGACCTGCCCTTCCGCGAGCGCCTCGCCGCCTACGCCGCGATCGGGCGCGAGCGCTTCGAGGCCGGCCGGTTCGAGGAGTTCTGCGCCGAGCACCTCGGTCACCTCGACGAGGTGGCGCTCGAGTTCTCCGGCACCGACCGGGCGAAGGAGGCGGTCCGGCTCAAGGTCCAGGACCTCTTTCCGCCGGAGGAGGTCGAGCGCTTCACCGAGCACTTCTGGGGGCTTATCGACTTCTGGCGTAAGACCGAGCGCGACCGGCTGGGAGTCGCGCCGGGCACGGCCGGCACCGGCCCGGTGGGTGGGACGGGGGCCGGCGCCGGCGGCGCGGTCGAGCCGGCGGACGGCTCGCGGGAGCCGCTCTGAAGGAGCGCACCGGGTGGTACTCCGAGCGGCTCGGCCAGGGGATCGGGGTGGTCCGCTGGGGGCACTGGGGGCGGCCGGTGCTGCTCTTCCCGACCGCCGGCGGCGACGCCGAGGAGTGCGAGCGACACGGCATGGTCGACGCCCTCGGCGACCTGATCGAGGCCGGTCGGATCAAGCTCTTCTCGGTCGACAGCGTCGCCGGCCGTGCCTGGATGGAGAAGCGGGACCCGTACTGGTGCTCGCGGCTCCAGAACGCCTTCGACGGCTTCCTCTACGAGGAGCTGGTGCCGGCCATCCGCGCGGACTGCCGGTCGGATGCGGTGGGCGTCGTCACGGCCGGCGCCTCGATCGGCGCCTTCAACGCCGTCGCCGCCCTCTGCCGGCACCCGGACGCCTTCACCCACGCGCTCGGCATGAGCGGCACCTACGACCTGGAGGCCTGGCTCGGCGGCGCCTGGAACGACGATTTCTACTTCGCCTCGCCGCTCCACTTCCTGCCCAATCTGGCGGAGGGTGATCAGCTCACGGCGCTGCGCCACCGCCACGTCACCCTCGCGACCGGCGAGGGCGCCTGGGAGACCCCCGGCGAGTCCTGGCGCATGGCCCACGTCCTCGGCCAGAAGGGCATCCCCAACCGGGTCGATCCCTGGGGCCCCCACTACGAGCACGACTGGCCCACCTGGCGGGCGATGCTCCCGAAGTACCTAGGCGAGCTCCCGTAGCGCCTTTGGAGCTCGGCGATCACCGCCTCGCGGACGTCTCCGAGCGCCTGGAGGACCTTCAGGTCCGGGTTGGTCCGGGTGAGGTAGCCGAGGTTGACCTCGCGACCGGTCAGGAGGAAGTCGAGTAGGGCGACCCGATAGGTCGCCTCGGGGTCGAGGGGGTTGCCGCCCACCAGCCAGCCGCCGCCCTCGGCGGGGGTCGCGCCGGACTTCTGGAGGTAGCCGCCGCTGCCCTGGTTGGCGAGGCCCTGGTCCAGGACCTTCGCCAGGAGGGAGCCCGTCATCTCGGTGAGGACCACGTCGTCGCCGAAGGGCAGGACGCGGATGACGTCGTACTGGGTGAGCGGACCGGGTGGGAGGACGTCGTCGATCCGGATCGAGCCGGAGTTGAACACCGCGGCCTGGGCGCCCACGCCGGAAGCGGCCGCGGCGGCAAGCATCGCCTCGGCGATCAGATCGGTCAGAGCCGTCGGCCGGTTCCTGACCGAGGACGCGTAGCCGTCGAGGGCCTGGGGGATGGTCGCCACCGTGGCCTCGGGCTCGAAGCCGTCGGCGCGGAAGGCCGCGAAGGCGAGCTCCACCCAGTGCGCGACGACGGCGGCGGTCTCCGGGTCCTCCGGGATCGCGTCGGTCACCGGCACCAGCTCGTCCGCAATCATGAGCTCCCGGGTCGCCGTGTCGTAGCGCAGCCGAAGGACGTAGACCGAGCGCACGTTGGCGTCGGCCTTGAAGACCGGGGTGAAGCCCGGTCCGCGCCGGAGCTCCCAGTTCTCATGCTCGTGGCCGCCCAGGACGAGGTCGATCTCGGGGACGGTCTCGGCAAGGGTCTTGTCCTGGCCGAGCGTCAGGTGGGTGACGGCGACCAGCACGTCGACCTCGCCCCGGAGCGCCCGGGCCTGAGCGGCGAGGGCCGGGATCGGGTCGGCCACCTTCACCCAGTCGGGCGCCCCGGTCTGGAGGGTCGCCCCGAGGAGGCCGAGGCGCAGGCTCGGGCCGCCGGCCGCGCCGAAGGTGACCACGGTCCAGGGCTCGACCCCGGGCCAGGGCTCGCCCGCCGCCGTGGTGACGTTGCCCGAGACCCAGCCGAACTCGGACTCGGCGAGGCGCTCCCGGAAGGCCGCTTCGGGGACGTCGAACTCGTGGTTGCCGAAGGTCGCCCAGTCGAGGCCGACCTGGTTGAGGACCGCCACCATCTGGCGCCCCGCCAGCCGCTCGCCGGCGACCACCGCCGTGCCGAGCGCCGACGGGCTGAAGAGGTCGCCACCCAGGAGCATCAGGGTGTGGGGGCACTCGGCGGCGAGGCGGTCGCGGAGGGTCGCCACCCGGGCGAGCCCGCCCGAGCGCCCGCCCTCGACCGGCGTGATCTCGTAGACGTCGTTGATGTGGAGGAGGGTGACCTCGACGACCGAGGACTCGGCGTCCGGGGCGGGCTCGGGGGCCGCCGGCGGCGGCGCGGTGGCGCAGCCCGCGAGGAGCGGCAGGAGGATGAGGAGGGCCGAAGCCGGAGCCTGGTCAATCAACGTCGATGCCCTTCTCCTCCAGCCACTTCTTGTTGAGCTTCGACAGGTAGCGCTCGCCCGAGTCGGGGAGCAGGGTGACCACCAGCGCGTCCTCGGGAAGCCCGCGGGCGACCTGCCGGGCGGCGGCCACCGCGGCGCCCCCGGAGGAGCCGGTGAAGACGGCCTCGGTCCGGGTGAGCTCGAAGACCGCGCGGTAGGCGGTCTGGTCGTCGATGGTGACGATTTCGTCGATCGCGTCCCACCAGACCGTTGCCGGTAGGAAGTCCTCGCCGATGCCGTCGATCAGGTACTGGTGGATCTCGTCCTTGGGCGGCAGCTCGCCGTGCTCGACGTAGTGCTCGTAGACGCTCCCGACGGTGTCGACGCCGATGACCCGGACCGCGGGGTTGCGCTGCTTCAGGTACCGGCCGACGCCGCTGATCGTACCGCCGGTGCCGACGCCGCACACCCAGTGGGTCACCGTGCCGTCGGTCTGGCGCCAGATCTCGGGGCCGGTCGTGCGGTAGTGGGCCTCGGGGTTCGCCTGGTTGTAGTACTGGTAGGGCAGGAACGCGCCGCGCTCGTCGCGGATGCGCTCGGCGACCTTGTAGTAGGAGCGCGGGTCGTCGGCCTCGACGTTCGTGGGGCAGACGATCACCTCGGCGCCGTAAGCCTCGAGGAGCGCGATCTTCTCCTTGGGGATCTTGTCGGCCGCGGTACAGACCAGCCGGTAGCCGTTGAGGATCGCCGCCATCGCGAGCCCGACGCCGGTGTTGCCGGAGGTGGGCTCGACGATGGTACCGCCGGGCCGGAGCTCGCCCGAGCGCTCGGCGGCCTCGATCATGGCGATGCCGATCCGGTCCTTGACGCTATGGCCGGGGTTGAAGTACTCGACCTTCGCCGCCAGGGGCGCCCCTTGGGGGCTGAAGCGGGAGAAGCGGACCAGGGGGGTGTTGCCCAGGGTGGCGAGGATGTTCTGGTGGATCTCCATGCGGTCTCCGTAGACAGAGGTGTGGCGGGGCTTGCGGAACGGGGCTGCTAGTCTAGCCGAGGGCGCGGCGGACGAGCGGCCGTAGGGTGGGCCTTGGCCCACCGGAGCTGTGGCTTCGAGCGACGCCGCAAGGGCTCCGCCGGGGTAGCTTCCTCTCCGGCGGAAAGGCCGCCTCCGAGGAACTACCGCCGGTCTCCGCCACGCGACTCCGGTTTGTGACTTCGGGGACGGGAGAGAGCGTAACCTCCGGGGTGGCGATGATGCTGCGACCGGGAGTCATGACATCGAGAGGCATCCCAGCTCCGGTTTGTGACTTCGGGGGTGGGAGAGAGCGAAACCTTCGGGGTAGCGGTGATGCTGCGACCGGGAGTCATGACTTCGAGAGGCATCCCAGCTCCGGTTCGTGACTTCGGGGACGGGAGAGAGCGAAACCTCCGGGGTGGCGGCGAGTTTCTGAGGTGGCGGCACGACGACCGGGGTTGAAGCGGCCGAGCTCTGTCTCGGCCGGGGCGGGTGGGTGTCCGGGGTGAGACCATGACCGACTGGGAACGGGAGCGGGACCGGCTGGACCTGCCGTTGGGTGGGGAGGGAGAGGTGCGGCGGCCTGGCCCGGACGGGGGCGGACCGAGCGGGTGGGGTGACGAAGGAGAGGCTCCGGCGGAGGACCGGGGAGGGGAGCCGCCGGTGCGGGAGGCGGAGCCCGCCGCGGAGCGGTTCTCGCCGCGGCTGGCGTGGGTCTTTCTTGGGCTCCTCGGGCTGGGCGTCCTCCTCGCGCTGGCGGTGCTGGTGGGGTACCGGCTGCCGCGGCCCGAGGGCTCGGAGGGTGTGGTGCTGGTCGGGCCGGCGTCGGAGCTTGGGGAGCCGGTCGTGCCCGTAAGGCCCGGGCCGGAGGAGTCGGAGCCGGTGGCGCCGGTCGGGCCGCGGCCGGAGGAGCGGCGGCCGGAGGTTTCGGCCCCGGCGGAGCCCGTGACTCCCCCTGCGCCGCCCGCGCTCTCCCCGGCGCCTGACCGCGCCAGCCCGTCCGTGCCCTCGCCCGCGCCTGACCTGACGCCCCCGGCCGCTCCGGAGCCGGTTCCCCCGGCCCCGGAGCCGGCGGCACCTCCGCCTCCGCCACCCCCGCCGCCCCCGGCGGTCGCGGCCGATCCGGCCTCCCTGGACTTCGGCGAGGTCGCCCTGGGGGCGGCGGTCGAGGCGCGGGAGGTGGTGTTCCGGAACTCCGGGGGGAGCCCGGCGCGGATCGAGGAG
>DATKCC010000207.1:0-2954 GCA_035513375.1 Thermoanaerobaculia bacterium
CCCGGATCCGACTCCACCTCCTGGGCCGGCCGGAGGCCTGGCTGCGGGAGAGCGACGGGAGCTGGCGGCGGCTCCATTGGCCGCTCCGGCGGGCCCTCGAGGTCCTGGCCTATCTGGCCTCCTCCCCGGAGCGGCGGGCCGCCAAGGAGGAGCTGGTGGCCGAGCTCTGGTCCGCGGCGAGCGAAGCCGTCGTAAAACGGAACTTCCACCCCACCTTGAGCCACCTACGGCGGGGGCTCCGCGACGCCGGGGAGGCGCCGCCGCTGCAGCTCGCCGAAGGGGTCTACGCCCTCAACCCGGAGATCGGTTGGTGGATCGACGTCGAGGAGCTCGAGCGGTTGAGCGCCGAGGGCCGGTCGCTGGCCGACCAGAGCCGGGACGAGGAGGCGGCCGCGGCCTGGGAGGCGGCGTGGCGGCTCTACCGGGGACCCTTCCTGGCCGGCTCTTCCGAGCCCTGGGCCGCGGCCCGGCGGGAGGAACATCAGCGCCCCTACCTGGCCGCGCTCCGGGAGCTGGGGTCGGCCTACGAGCGGCTCGGCCGCCCGACCGAGGCGGTGGACGCCTACCGCGCCCTGCTCGTCGAGGACCCGCTCCATGAGCAGGTGCACCTGGCGCTCATGCGGCTCTACGGGCGGGGCCGGCGCGACCTGGTACGGCGCCAGTACGAGCGCCTGAGCGCCCGGCTCCGGGAGGAGCTGAGCTCCGAGCCGCTCCCCGAGACGACCGCCGAGTACCACCGGCTGATGACCGAACGGGGATAGCCGGCCGGCCCGCCGACCATGGTCTTCTCCTCCCACCTCTTCTTCTACTACTTCCTGCCCGCCGCGCTGGCGCTCTACTACCTGCTGCTGCTGGCGGGGAAGGTGGCCGGGCGCGGAGCTGGTCCGGAGCGGGGGCGGGCGCTCCGCCACCTCGCGCTCACCGCTCTGAGCTACCTCTTCTACGGCTGGGCCAACCCGGCGTTCATGGGGTTGATGCTGCTGTCGACCGTGATCGACTACGCCTGCGGCCGGTGGATCGCCGCCGGCGGGCGGCCTGGCGCAGGCGGTCGAAGCGCGCCGCCCGGGCCACCCGAGCCGCTCGATCCCGCGGGGCCGCGGACCCGGGGCCAGCGCGCCGCCGTCGCCCTCTCGGTCGCGAGCAACCTCGCGCTCCTCGGCTTCTTCAAGTACTTCAACTTCACGGTCGAAAGCTACAACGCCCTGCTGGCCGCGGCCGGCCTGCCCGACCTCGGGATCGAGAGCGCGCTCCGGGTCACCCTCCCCCTGGGGATCAGCTTCTACACCTTCCAGTCGATGAGCTACACGATCGACGTCTACCGCGGCCGGGCGGCGGCGCTGCGGAGCTTCATCGACTTCGCCTGCTACGTCTCTCTCTTCCCGCAGCTCGTGGCCGGGCCGATCATCCGCTTCTCCGAGGTCGCCGACCAGCTCCGGAGCCGCAGCCACACGCTGGAGAAGCTCACCCGGGGATCGGCCTTTCTGTGCCTCGGGATGGCCAAGAAGATCCTCCTCGCCGATCCCTGCGGCCGGGTCGCCGACCTCGCCTTCGACTCGGCTGCGGTGGCGCCGCTCGACGCCTGGTACGGGGTCCTCGCCTACGCCTTCCAGATCTACTTCGACTTCTCGGGCTACTCGGACATGGCGATCGGCCTGGGGCTGATGCTCGGCTTCGTCTTCCCCAAGAACTTCGACTCCCCGTACAAGGCCGACTCGATCACCGACTTCTGGCGCCGTTGGCACGTCTCGCTCTCGACCTGGCTGCGCGACTACCTCTACCTCCCGCTCGGCGGCAATCGCCTGGGAGCCATGCGGACCTACGTCAACCTGGGGGTGGTGATGGTGCTGGGAGGGCTCTGGCACGGGGCGTCGTGGAACTTCGTCCTCTGGGGCACCCTCCACGGCGGCTGGCTGGCCCTCGAGCGGGTCCTCGGCAAGCGGCCGCTCTACCGGGCGCTGCCGCGGCCGCTGCGCGTGGCCCTGACCTTCCTGGTGGTGCTCGTCGGCTGGGTGTTCTTCCGGGCGCCGGACCTCCCCGCGGCCGGGCGCTACCTTGCGTCGATGGCCGGGCTGGGGGAGCCGGGGCCGGCGGCGGCGCTCCTCTCGGGGCTGCTCTACCGCCCCCACGACCTCCTGATCGTGGCCATCGCGGCGGTGGTAGCCTTCGCCTGCCCCCAGACCTGGGACTGGACGCGGCGGCTGGGCTGGGGCAAGGTGGCGGCCTGCGTGGGGCTGCTCTGGCTCGCTCTCGTGGTCCTGGAGACCGAGGGGTACAGCCCCTTCATCTACTTCATCTTCTGAGGAATCGGTCCATTCTCGTCATGAAAGGCGCAATCTGGACGATGCAAGCCAAATCCCGGTCATGAAAGGCGCGGTTACCATCCCGCGTCCGGCGCGGGAGGAGCAGGCCCTGCGCGAGGTGGGGCAAACGGCGGTCTCGCGCCCGGTGGCGGCGGGCCTCGCCGCCCTGGTCCTCGCGACCTCCTTCGGGGTGCTGGCGGCGGAGCGGGGCGGGATCGCCCGGGCGGGCGGCGCCGGGCTCTGGCCGGCCCCGGCGGAGCTCGGCCGGCGCCTGGCCGCGGGCTTCGAGACGGAGGGCTTCGGCGGGGTCAACCGGGCGCTGCTCGCGGAGATCGCCGGGATCGAAGCCCGGCTCGAGGAGGGATCGATCCTGGTCGAGCGGGTGGTCCCCTGGGCGCAGTGGGCCGAGACCGCCTTGCTCGGCACCGGCAACCGCCGTGTGTTCGTCGGCCGGGGCGATGGGCGTAGCGGGGAGGGGGGTCGGTGGCTCTTCTTCCGGCCGGACGTCGCCTACCTGACCGGGCGGCCGTTCCTCGATCCGGCGGTCCTCGCGGCGCGACGGGCCGGAGCGGACTCCTGGGAGGAGCCGATCCGGCCCGATCCGCGCCCGGCCGTGCGGGCGTTCGCCGCGCAGCTCGACGAGCGGGGGATCGC
>DATKCC010000208.1:0-2923 GCA_035513375.1 Thermoanaerobaculia bacterium
GGGACGAGCTCCTCGCCGCCGACCGGGATCCCGAGGTGGACGTGATCGCGGTCGGGCCGGTGTTCGCGACCGCGAGCAAGGATCGGCCGGACCCGGTGGTGGGGCTCGAGCTCGTCCGCTGGGCCCGGTCGGCGACGGCCAAGCCGCTGGTGGCGATCGGCGGCATCGACGCGTCCAACGTGGCGGCGGTCCTCGCCGCCGGGGCGGACGCGGCCGCGGTCCTCTCGGCCGTCTCGACGGGGGACGTCGAGGCCGCGGCCCGGCGGCTGGTCGAAGCGGCAGAAGAGGGAGGAGGGCGCCCTTGAGCAAGGTGGAAGAGTTCGGCAGTCGCTGGGGCCTGGTGCTCGCCACTCTCGGCATGGCGGTCGGCACCGGCAATATCTGGCGCTTCCCGAGGGTCGCGGCGACCAACGGCGGCGGCTCCTTCCTGGTCGCCTGGGTGGTCTTCCTGCTGCTCTGGTCGGTGCCGCTGATGATGGTCGAGTTCGCCTTCGGCAAGCGCGCTCGGAAGGGCACCGTCGGCGCCTTCGCCGACCTGGCCGGCCGGAGGTCGGCCTGGATGGGCGGCTGGGTCGCGGCTTGCGCGATCCTGATCATGTTCTACTACTCGGTGGTCACCGGCTGGTGCCTACGCTACCTGCTGCTGTCGCTGACCGGCCGGCTCAGCGGGGAGGGCTCGGAGGCCGCATGGACCTCCTTCGCCGGGACTCCCGCAGCGGTCGTGCCTCACGCCGCGGCCCTCCTCTTGGCCCTCGCCGTCGTCTGGTTCGGTGTCCGGGGCATCGAGCGGGTGGCCAAGGTGCTGATCCCGTCGCTGTTCGTTCTGGTCCTGGTGCTGGCGATCCGGGCGGTAACCCTGCCCGGGGCCGGGGCCGGCCTGGCCTTCCTCTTCACGCCGAACTGGGCGGACCTGGCCAACGCCAACATCTGGCTCCAGGCGCTGACCCAGAACGCCTGGGACACCGGCGCCGGCTGGGGCCTGATCCTGACCTACGCGATCTACATGAAGGCGCGTGAGGACGTGCCGCTCAACGCCTTCCTGATCGGCTTCGGCAACAACAGCGTCTCGCTCCTGGCAGGGATCATGGTGCTGTGCACCGTCTTCGCGATCAATCCGGCGGCGCAGAGCGAGATCGTCGGCGCCGGCAACGAAGGGCTGACCTTCATCTGGATGCCCCGCCTGTTCGCCGAGATGCCGGGCGGGGCCTTCTTCATGGTCCTGTTCTTCCTCGCCCTGTCCTTCGCCGCCCTGACCAGCCTGATCTCCATGGTCGAGCTGGCGACGCGGGTGCTGACCGACTTCGGCGTCGCCCGGCGAAAGGCCCTGGCCTGGGTCGGCGCCGCCGCGCTGGTCGTCGGCCTGCCCTCGGCGCTTTCCCTCGACTTTTTCCACAACCAGGACTGGGTGTGGGGCGTGGGGCTCATGCTCTCCGGCTTCTTCTTCGCCCTCGCGGCTCGCCGGTTCGGTCTCGAGCGCCTGCGGCGCGAGGAGATCAACGGCCCCGGGTCGGACCTCAGGGTGGGGCGGTGGTGGACCTTCCTGGTGGGCGTCGTCATCCCGGTCGAGGCCGTGGTCCTGATGGCCTGGTGGCTATGGCAGGCGCGGGAGTGGGACCCCCAGGGCTGGCTCGATCCGTTCCAGCCCGAGACCGCAGGCACCGTCCTCGCCCAGGCGGCGGTGGTGCTGGTGGCGCTCTTCGCGGCGAACCGCTGGCTCGCGCGCCGCACCTCGGGAGCTCCCGGGGCGGGCGCGGGAGGAGCCCCATGAGCCCGGCCGCATGGGTGATGATGGCCCTGGTCGGCGGCTTCGTCTGGGGCGGCTTCCTCCTGCTGCTGGTCCGGGCGGTCCGCAAGGAGGGGGCGAAGACCTCCGAGAGGATCGACGAGCACCCGCCGCACCCGTCGCCGTAAGCCTCCATGCGTGTGTTCCTCACCGGCTTCATGGGCTCGGGTAAGACCACGGTCGGACGGCTGCTCTCCGACCGGCTGGAGCTTCCGTTCATCGACCTCGACGGCGAGATCGAGCTCCGGGCGGGGATGTCGGTCAAGGAGATCTTCGAGCGGGGCGGCGAGGCACTGTTCAGGCGCCTGGAGCAGGAGACCCTGGCCACCGCGGTCGCCCGGCCGGAAGCGGTGATCGCCACCGGCGGCGGCACGGTGACCGTCGAACGCAACCTCCGGCTGCTCGACGAGGGCGGAGTCTCGGTCTGGATCGACCCGCCGTTCTCGATCATCTCCCAGCGCATCGGCGCCCTGGGCAAGGAGGATCGTCCCCTCTTCCAGACCGAGGCCCAGGCGCTCGAGCTCTACCGCCAGCGCCTGCCCGCGTACCGCCGGGCGGACTTCCGTCTGGAGGTCGATCCGGGAGAGGCGCCGGAGGAAGTGGCGGCGCGGATCGCCCTGCTGCTCGAGGGGGGTACGTGAGGTACCTGGTGCTCTCCGACATGCACGGCAACCGGACGGCCCTCGAGGCCGTCTTGCGCCGGGTGCGGCGCAAGCGTTTCGACGCCACTCTGGTGCTGGGCGACCTGGTCGGGTACGGCGCGGCGCCGAACCAGGTCGTGGGCACGGTCCGCTCGCTCCCCGGCCGCATCGTGGCGGTGCGGGGCAACCACGACAAGGTGGCGGTGGGGATCGATTCGGGCGAGACCTTCAACCAGGTGGCGCTGGTCGCCGCCCGGTGGACCTCGCGGCGCCTGACGCCGGGCAACGCGCGCTACGTCCGCGAACTGCCGGAGGGGCCGCGCGAGGTGGCCGACGGGGTCGCGATCTGCCACGGCTCGCCGATCGACGAGGACAAGTACCTGTTCTCCGACCAGGACGCGGCGGAGGTCTTCGCCGCGTGGAGGACTCCGGTGACCTTCTTCGGCCATACCCACGTGACCTCGGTCTTCAGCGTCGGCGAGGGCTGGGTCCGGGTGCG
>DATKCC010000209.1:0-5226 GCA_035513375.1 Thermoanaerobaculia bacterium
CGGCGCCAGGGGATGCCGGTGCTGCTGGCGCCCCGGGGCGAGCTGACCGCGGACCCGGGCGGTGTTGGCCGCCTGTTCCGGACGACCTGGCCGATCGGCGCCCCGGCCGGTGCCGTCGCGCAGGCCGGCCCGGCCGACCCCGAGAGTGGCGCCATCGAGGCGCTGATCGATCCCTTGCGCCTCCTCTCCTCTACCGCCCCGGGCCTCGACGGCCGTCTCACGCTGGAGCTCGCCGGCGAGCCGGGCGCCGGGCGTCCCGGGGGAGCCTACCCGGGCGGCGAGCTCCTCGAGGTCCGGTCCGAGGTCGCCGACGACCGCTGGAGCCCGCCGATCCGCTGGACGCTGGTCCGCCGCGAGCACGGCGGCCGCCTGGTCCAGTCGCTCGAACGGCTCGCCGGCCGCTACCGGACGACCGTGCTGGTCAACGTCGCGGTCATGAGCCTCACCCTGGTCCTGGGGCTGGTCGCCTTCCGTCACGCGCGCCGCGCGGCCCGGGCCGAGGCCGAGAGCAGGCATCAGGCCCAGGTGCGCGAGCTCGAGCGCCAGATCCGTCACAGCGAGCGCCTGGCGAGCCTCGGCCGCCTCTCGGCCGGGATCGCCCACGAGATCAACAACCCGCTCGAAGGGATGCGCAACTACCTGGCACTGCTCGGGGAAGACCTCGAGCGCGGCGACAGCGCCGAGGCGGCGCGGCTCGTTCCTCGGGTCCGAGAGGGGCTCGAGCGGATCGCGGCGATCGTTCGCCAGGTGCTCCACTTCGGCGACCCGGGGCGGGCGCCGAGCCGCCCGGTGGACCTCGACGGCGTCGCCCGGGACACGCTCGAGCTGGTGAGGGCCGACCGGCGGTTCGAAGCGGTCACGCTCCGGATCGACCTCACCCTCGGCACGACCAGCCCGGTCCAGGGCGACCCTGCGACCCTCGGCCAGCTCGTCCTCAACCTGGTGCTGAACGCCTGCCATGCCCAGCCAGGGGGTGGCGAGGTCTCGGTTTCGACCGAGCGCCGTGACGGCCGCGCCGTGCTCACGGTCGCCGACCGCGGGCCCGGCTTCTCCGCCGAGGCCCTGGAGCACCTCTTCGAGCCCTTCTTCTCCACCCGCGGATCGACCGGGCTCGGGCTCGCCGTCGTCCACGGCATCGCCGCCGAGCACGGCGGCACGATCCGCGGCGAGAACCGCGAGGGCGGCGGCGCCCGGGTCGTGGTCGAGCTGCCGCTCGCGACCGGCTGAGCCCCATGCCCCGACCCCCGGCAACCGGAGACAGGAGCCTCATGGCCAAGAAGCGTTCGGTATCCGCCACCGTCCTGATCGTCGACGACGAGGCCTACGTCCGAGACTCCCTCGCCACTCTGCTCGGCCGCCGCGGCTACGAAGTCCGGACCGCCGGGGGCTACGACGAGGCCCTGAGCGACGGCGCGCTAGACGGCGTCGACGCCGTGGTCTCCGACCTCAACATGCCCGGCGAGGACGGCACGGCCCTCCTGCGCCGCCTGAGCGAGATCGAGCCCCGGCTGCCGGTGATCGTCCTGACCGGCCACGGCACGGTGCCCTCGGCGGTCGAGTGCCTGAAGCTGGGCGCCGCCGACTATCTGCTCAAGCCGGTCGATCCGGACGAGCTGGTGATGGTGCTCGAGCGCAGCCTGGGGCGGCGGGGGCTCGAGCGCGAGGTCGAATTCCTGCGCGCGGAAGGCGAGGGCCGAAGCGACAGCTGCCTGCCCCGGCCGCTCGGCGAGAGCGACGGCTGGCGCCAGGTGCTCGCAATGGCCGAGATGGTTGCCCCCACCGACACCGCGGTCCTCCTGCTCGGCGAGTCGGGAACCGGCAAGGAGGAGGTGGCCAAGTACATCCACCGCCTGAGCCGGCGCTCGTCGGCCCCGTTCGTGCCGGTCAACTGCGCCGCGATCCCGACCGAGCTGTTCGAGAGCGAGTTCTTCGGCCACAAGCGGGGCTCGTTCACCGGCGCCCTCGAGGACCGCGAAGGCCGGTTCAAGGTGGCCCATCGAGGGACGCTGTTCCTGGACGAGGTCAACTCGCTGCCGGCGGTCGCCCAGGCCAAGGTGCTGCGCGTGCTCCAGGACGGCCGCTTCGAGCGCGTTGGTGACAGCCGCCCGACGGCGGTCGACGTGCGGGTCATTTCAGCCAGCAACTCGGACCTCGCGAGCGAGGTCGAGGCCGGCCGCTTTCGGGCCGACCTGTTCTATCGGGTCAACGTCATGACCATCCACCTGCCGCCGCTACGAGAGCGCCGGGAGGACATCGCGGTCTTCGCCGAGACTTTCCTCCGCGAGCTCTCGGCCCAGCTCGGGAGGCCGGTTCTCGCGCTCGGCCGCGACGCGCTCGCCGCGCTCCAGGGCTACGACTGGCCGGGCAACGTCCGCGAGCTCAAGAATGTCCTCGAGCGCGGCGCCGTCCTCGAGCGCGGAGAGACCCTGCGCATGGCGAGCCTGCCGGCCGACCTCGTACGCTCGGCCGAGAGCGGTCCGGATCTGAACTTGCGGGCCTCGCTCCAGACCGAGGAGCGCCGGCTCCTCGAGACCGCGCTCGAGCGCTCCGGAGGCATCCGCCGCCGTGCCGCCGACCTCCTGGGGATCGACGAGCGCAACATGTCCTACTTCTTGAAAAAGCACGGCCTCAACGAGCGCTGAGCGATCGGGCCGGCGCGGTGACTGGCACGCGCCCTGCACTTCACGCAGGCGTGATGATTCCCGGCCGCAGCCTCGCCGCCGCTCTCTTCCTCGCCGGCGTGCTCGCCCCAGCGGCCTCCTGGGCCCTCACGCCGGCGCCCCCATACCGCTCGGCGATCGTTTTCGACCCGGCGGGCGGCGAAGTGCTCTACGAGTACCGGGCCCATGTGCCCTACCCCACCGCCTCGATGGTCAAGATGATGACCGCCCTGGTGGTCATGGACCACGTGAGATCGGGCGCCGTCGGGTGGGATGAGGTGGTCGAGGTCACCCACCGGGCGAGCCGGGTTGGCGGCTCCCGGGTCTATCTCGAGCCGGGCGAGCTCTTCACCGTCGGCGACCTGGTGGCTGCCGTGATGGTCAAGTCGGCCAACGATGCCGCTTACGCCCTGGCCGAGGCCGTGAGCGGCTCGGCCGAGGCGTTCGTCCGCGAGATGAACGACAAGGGGCACGAGCTGGGCCTCGAGGCGAGCCGCTTCTACACCCCCCACGGCCTGCCGCCCGAGAGGCCGGGCCAGCAAAACGACGTGATGACCGCACGCGACCTGGCGTTCGTGGGCGCGGCGGTGCTCCGCGAGCCCCGCCTCCGCGAGCTCGCCCGGACCCGGAGCCTCCCCTTCCGCGACGGCGAGCTCGAGCTCCGGAGCTCCAACCACCTGCTGCGCAATTGGGACGAAGCCATCGGCGTCAAGACCGGCTGGACCTCTCAGGCGGACTTTTGCCTGACGGCGGCGGCCAGCCGGCACGGCCGGGAGCTGATCGCGGTGGTCCAGGGAGCGACCCGCAAGCAGGAGAGCTTCGCCGCCGCCCGGCGCTTGCTCGAGGAGGGCTTCTCCCGCTACCGGCTGGTCACCCTGGTGCGAGCGGGCGAGCGGCTGTCCCGGCCCGTCCCGGTCGCCGGCGGCAGCCGCGACTCCGTGCCGGTCGTGGCGCTCGAGTCGGTCCGCGTGCTGGTCCGCGACGACCGCCGCGCCGAGGGCCTGCCGGTCGTTCTCGGCCGGCGCCTGGAAGCGCCGGTCGCGGCCGGCGAGCCGGCCGGGACGGCGGTCTTCCGCTACGACGACCGGCTGGCGGCGCGCGTTCCGGTGGCGGCGGCCGAGCCGGTCGAGCGCCTCCCGTGGTGGCAGCGGCTCTGGCGCCGGCTCGCCGCGTTCGTCACCGCCTGAGGGCTCCTACCCTGGCCGGGATGCTACTATCCCCGGAGCGCCCTGGAACACAAGCACTCCGCCAGACTCTGGCGATCCGGTGATCGGATCCCTCGCTTCCCACCGATCCGCAAAAGGAGACGGCCATGACCAGGTTCCTCGGTAGGTACTCAGAACAGCTCTACGCCCTGCTGCGCATCGTCGCGGGGTGGTGCTTCCTCATCCACGGCACGGCCAAGCTCTTCGGCTGGCCGGGAGACGGCGAGCCGGTCGAGATCGCGTCGCTGATGGGCCTCGCTGGCATCATCGAACTCGTCGGCGGCCTGCTCATCCTCCTAGGCCTGTTCGCGAGCGTGGCAGCGTTCATCGCCTCGGGCCAGATGGCGACGGCCTACTTCATGATGCACGCCTCCGAGGGCACTCCGTTGTTCCCCTTCCTCAACGGCGGCGAGGCGGCGGTGCTCTTCTGCTTTTTCTTCCTCTACGTCGCCGCTAAAGGAGCGGGTACCTGGAGCCTGGCCGCGGCCTTGAAGAAGCCCGGTCTCTCCTGACCGAGGCCCCCCCGGGGAGGACGGCGGCTAGAACAGACCCATCTGGTGAGCTCGCCCGATCAGGGCGTCGAAGCTCGTCCCCTGGAGCTCCAGGACCGGCTCGGCCACCGGGCGGAGCTGTCTTTCGAGGTAGTGCTCGTAGTCGAAGGGGTGGCGGCGGGCCGCCGCGGGCTCGGGACCGGCCTCGGTCATCACGTAGGCCACGACGTCGGGTGGCGGGCCGGGGAGCTGCCGCGCCGCCACGACGTGGGGCGGGGTCGTGACGGTGTACTCCGACGGATCCTTGCGCAGCCCCTTGCGATAGACCAGGAGCTCGTCCAGCCGCCCCTCCCGCAGCTCGCCAAGCACCTCCCGCAGATAGTCCTCCACCGGCCGGCCGGCGAACAGGCGTTCATAGAGCTCCTGCTGCACCCGGCGGGCGAGGTCGGTCCAGTCGCGGCGTACCACCTCCATGCCGGTGAAGACCGTCCGCAAGGCGCCCCCCTCCTCCACCAGGCCCACGTAGCGCTTCCGCGCCCCCCGGGCACCGCCCCGGGTCGGCGGCAGGAGCAGCTTCAGGTAGAGCCGCTCGAACCGGAGCTCGAGCCGGCTCTCGACCCGGTAGCGCCCACGGACCCACTCGGCCAGGTCGCGGTCGAGGGCCGCCGCCAGCTCCCGGGCGACCTCCCGGGCGACGGCCGGGGCCGCCTCCCCGGTCTCGACGAACAGGCTGTCGGTGTCCCCATAGAGCACGCGCTGGCCGCCTTCCTCGATCCGATTTCGGGTCCAGAGCAGAAGATGGCGGCCGAAGGAGGTGATGGCGTTGGCGACCGGCGGGCTGTGGAAGCGGCAGGCGGGGGTCGCGAGCAC
>DATKCC010000210.1:0-2201 GCA_035513375.1 Thermoanaerobaculia bacterium
GCCGGTCTGCGGTGTGACCAGGCGCATGCCGAGGATCTCCCCCGCCCGCTCCTCGGCTTCGGCGGGCGAGCCCGCGAGCTTGATGCCGCCCCCCTTGCCGCGGCCGCCGGCGTGGATCTGGGCCTTGACCACGCAGCGCCCACCCAGCTCCTCGCAGATCCGCCGGGCCGCCGCGGGCTCGTCGGTGACCTCGCCGCGCGGAGTGGCCACCCCGAAGCGGCGCAGGATCTCCTTGGCCTGGTATTCGTGGATCTTCAAGCGGTTCCTCCTCGGTGAGAGCGGTGGGCGCCCCGGTGGGGGCAGTGCGGGCGGCACGGAGTGTATCAGGCGGCTCCCCTGCCCAGCCCATGCCCTCAGGGCGCGCGCAGACCGGATGCTAAGATCCCGTGACGCCCTCTCCGATGAGCCCATGAGCAGCTTCGACGCCTTCGCCGCGAGCCCGCTTCTGCGCTCCTTCAGCCCGGACGAGGTGGCGGAGATCTACGACACCGGACGGCCGCTCCGGCTCGCCCGCAGCGAGGTGCTGTTCCGGCGCGGCGAGCCCGGCGGCTCGATGTTCGTCGTGCTGTCCGGCCGGATCCAGCTCGTCTTCCCGACCGACATCTCGCCCAAGCTCTTGGGCGGCGGCGACTTCCTGGGCGAGCTCGCGCTGGTCTCGCCTGACCACGTGCGCACCGCCACCGCCGTCGCGGTCGAGGACAGCGAGCTCCAGGTGTTCGGACAGGAGGCGTTCGACCGGCTGCTCGAGACCAAGCCGCGGCTGCTGGTCTCCCTGCTCAAGTGGATCTCAAGCTACCTGCTCTCCTCCGAGCAGCGCCTGACCTCCGGCCTCACGACCAAGAACCAGGAGCTCGAGCGGACCCTCGATCACCTTCAACGCACCCGCGTCGAGCGCGACCGGCAGGAGGAGCTGGCCCGGACGGACGAGCTGACCGGCCTGCTCAATCGCCGCTCGATGAACCTGGCGCTCGAGGAGCTGGTCCGCCGCCCGGCGCTCCCCGGCGAGGAGCTGGCGGTGCTGCTGGTCGACCTCGACGACTTCAAGGGGATCAATGACAGCTACGGGCACCCGTTCGGCGACGCGGTGCTCGTAGCGGTGGCCGGGATCCTCCGCGCCAGCGTCCGGCCGGGCGACCTGCCGTGCCGCATAGGTGGCGACGAGTTCGCGGTCGTCTTCCCCGGCGTCGGCCGCGAGCTCGCCCTGCGCCGGAGCGAGGACCTGCGGCGGCGGATCGCCGAGCAGCCGTTCGAGCTTCGCGGGCTCGGCACCCAGGTCACCGTCTCGGCCAGCCTCGGCGGCGCTTTCCACCGGCCGGGCGAAGCGATCTCGGAACTCCTCGCCCGGGCCGACCGCGGCCTCTACGAATCGAAGCGGAGGGGCAGGAACCTCCTCTCCTGGTCCGAGGAACCCGCTCCGGCCGAGCTCCCGGCGCGGTAGGCCCTCACCCCAACCCTCTCCCTGAGGGAGAGGGCGCCCCCGCCCCCCCGCCCCACCCGCTCTCGAGAGAAGAGGCTGATACCCCTACGCTTCCAGCCCGAGCTCCTTGATCCGTTGCCTGAGGCCCGAGCTCGAGACCTCCAGGCGTTCGCTCATCGCTTCGAGGTCGCCGGCGCACGCCTGGCGCGCCGCGGCGATCTCGTCCGCGCCGAGGTCGGCTGCCTTGCGCGCCGTCTCGCTGCGGTCGATCAGGGCGTAGAGCGACGTGCGCGAGACCCCGAGGTCGTCGGCCGCCGGCTTGACCGCCCAACGGTGGCGCCGGAGCGCCGCGAGCAGCTCCTCTTCCCCGACCTCCGAAGGGTCGCGGTAGTCGCGGCGCGTCGGCGGCTCCCGCGGAGCCTCCGGCCGCCGGGCCTCCGCGGCGGCGCCGGCCGCCGGCGCCGCGGCGTCCGCGACCGCCTCCTGGAGAACCCGCTCGAGCTGGGGCCCGATGCGCACGGTCTCGAGGCCGCGGCCGCCGATCGCGATCTGCCGAGCGACGTTGCGGAGCTGGCGGACGTTGCCCGGCCAGTCGTGGCGTGCCAGGCGGGCGACGATCGAGGTCGGCAGCCAGCGCAGGAGACGCTCCCCCTCCAGGCGGCTGGACTCGCCCACCGCCTCGAGCTCCTCGCGCAGGAAGTGGACCAGGAGCCGGCCGAAGTCGTCCCGGCGCTCGCGCAGGGGCGGCACCACGATCTCGTAGCCGGCCAGCCGGTGGAAGAGC
>DATKCC010000211.1:0-5979 GCA_035513375.1 Thermoanaerobaculia bacterium
TCGTCTGGGAAACCGGAGTCGACGAGGAGGCGGAGGAGCGCTGGCGCGAGGAGCGGGAGCGGATCGCGGCGGCAGATCCCGAGGACGTGCCGGCGGGCCGGGCCGGGCCGTTGCCACGGGAGCCGGTCGCGACCCTCGAGAGCTTCGACGGCCGGGAGCCGATCGAGCCCCGCTGGAGCCCGGACGGCGAGAGCCTCCTCTTCGCCGCCCTGGGACCCGACCCGGACGGTTTTCTCCGCGCCGACCTCTACCGCTGGAATCCGTCGACCGGCCGGGTGGAGCGGCTGACCCGGTGGGCCGACCTGCGCTCCGCCGATCCGCTCCCGACCCCCACCGGCGGCGCCGGCAGGGCGGTCGCGGTCCGAAACCGGCACGGGTTCTCGCAGCTCGTCACCGTCGATCTGTCGACCGGCGCGGTCGCCCCGCTCACCGAGCCGTCGGTCCAGGTGGTGTGGGCGACGCCGCGGGTGTCTCCGGACGGCCGGCGGCTGGCCGCGGTCCGCCACCGCGAGGGGGTCTGGCGCCTGGTGGTGGCGGAGATCGTCGGGGCGGAGGGCGCTCCCCTCGCGTTGGGCGAGGTCCTGGAGCTCCCGACTCCCGAGGGGGCGACCGTCGCCGACCCGGCCTGGGGGCCCGGGGGCGCAACGCTCTTCGCCACCGTCGGCGCCGGCGGGTTCCTCGACGTGTGGGCGTTCGCGGTCGGCGATCCCGGCGAGGAGACCTCCCGCCGCCGGCTGACCCGCACGCTGGGGGCGGCGCTCGCGCCCGAGCCGACGCCCGACGGCGCGGCTCTCTTTTACCTCTCGCTCGAGCACGACGGGCTCGATCTCTGGCGGATGGAGCTCGGCGAGGCCGCGGTGCGGTCTTCGCTCCGAGGCGCGGGGCCGGCCGAGGGCCCGGCGGAAGGGGCGCCGCCCGCCGCCCGCCCCGGCCTCCCGCCCGAGCTGGCGCCGGCGGTCCGCCCGCCGCTCCCGCCACCGGTCGAGCCTTTCGCCGAGGCCGTCCTGCCGCCTCCTGACCCCTACGGCGCCGGGCCGCAGGAGCTCACCCCCCTCGTCGGCTTCGCCCTCGCCCCCTCCGGGCTCGCGCTCGAGGCCGGGGCGCGCGGCGGCGACCTGGTCGGCCGCCTCGACTGGTTTCTGCTCGGCTCGCTGGGCGACGCCGCGGCGGTCGAGGGCGGTGTCGTCACGGCTGCCTGGCGCGGGCTCCCGGTCGAGCTCTCGGCGGCGGTCTTCGCCAGCTCCGAAGAGCCGTCGCGCCAGGACACGCCGCCGCCCGCGGGCGGCTGCGCCGCCCCCGCCCCGCTCGACCGGGAGACGAGCGGCCTCGCTCTCGCGGCCGCCTGGGACCGCCGCTTCCCGGCCGGCGCCCTCGGCGCGCGGCTCGGGCTCTACGGCGCAGAGGTCGAGCCGCTCGGTGTGTCCGCCGGAGAGGGCCGCGGGAAGCTCGAGACCGCGGCCGCCACCCTTCGCGTCGGCCTGGCCTGGGCACCGTCCCGCGGCAAGCTGAGTCTGCCCCTGGAGCTCGGCGGGGGGCTTCAGGAGGGCGAGACCGACTCCGAGCGCTGGCGCCGCTGGGGCCTCCGGGCGGGCGCCGGCGTCGAGCTCGGCGAGGCCGGTCTCCGCCTCTCTTGGCAGCGCCACGGCGCCGAGGACGTCCTCTTGGCTTTCGACCGGTTCCACGTCGGCGGGGTCCGGCGGAGCGTGCTGCCGGAGGACGCCGACTTCGCTCGCGTGCCGGCCCCGGCCCTTCCGGCCGGATACCTCACCGGCGAAGAGCACGAAGCCCAGCGCTTGGAGCTCTCGCTCGAGGCCCTGCCGGCGCCGCTCTTCTACGAGCGTCACCGCGTGGCGTCGGACTTGGCCGGGAAGGTGGGCTGGCTGTCGCTCGCCGGCGTCGAGCTCCGGGGGAGCTTACCGCCGACGCCGATCGTCGCCCTCCCGGCCGCCCGCTTCACCGCCGGCGCCGCCTACGTGCTCGAGGACCCGGTCGGCGACCTCCAGGACGAGGTCCGCCTCTGGGCCGCGGTCGCCTGGCGGTCTTGAGCCGGGGCGATCAGTCGCCGCGGAGGATCGCGGCCGGATCGAGCCGGGCGGCCCGCCGGACCGGTAGGAAGCTCGCGGCGCCCGCCACCGCCGCCAGCGCCAGCGCCGCGCCGAGAAAGACCCGCGGCTCCCAGGGCTCGACCTCGAACAGGAGCCCTTCGAGAGCGCGGGAGACCAGCCAGCCGAGCCCGAGGCCAGCGAGCAGCCCGAGGCCGACCTGGGCGCCGGCGCTGCGCGCGATGAGGCCCGCCAGGTCCCCCCGCTGCGCTCCCAGCGCCGAACGGATGCCCAGCTCGCGGAGCCGCTCGCCGACGCTACAGGCGAGCACGCCGAAGAGGCCGAGGCCGGCCAGAGCGAGAGCGATGCCTGCGGAAGCGCCGAGGAGGGTCCGGACCGTCCGGTACGGGCTGGTGGCGTCGGCGATCGAATCGGCCAGGGTTCCGGCTCGGAGGAGGGGCACGCCGGGGTCGAGGGCGGCGAGGGCGGCGCGGACCTCGGGCGTCAGCTCCCCGGTCCGGCGGGAGGACCGGACCAGGAGGGTCATCCCCGGGAGCGGGCTCTGGGCGAGCGGCACGTAGACCCCCGCCGGCCGACCCGGCCCGATGCGATCCTCGAAGTAGCTCCAGTCGAGGAACAGGTCGGGGGCGATCCCGACCACCCGCGTCCAGGGTCCGGGCGCCTCGCCCGGACCGACTAGGCGGATGCGCCGCCCGACGGCGTCGCCCCCGAGGCGGCGCTCGGCGAAGGCGCGGTTGACCAGGGCGACCGGCTCGGCGCCCTCGCGATCGGTCGCCGCCAAGTCCCGCCCCCGGTCGAGCGGCCGGCCGAGGGCGCGGAAGTAGCCCGGGCCGACCACCGCGAGCCGGGCGCTCGGTCCCCCCCTGCCCGCGACCGCCTCCTCGCCCTCGACCTCGACCTCGGCCGGCGGCGTCCGGCCTGAGGGCAGGTGGGAGGCCCAGGCCGCCGTTGCCGTCCCCGGGATCGCCTCGACCCGCGCCTGGAGCTCGTCGTAGAGGCGGAGCCACCGGGCGGGATCGGCGCCCTCGACGCCCGGGGTAACCGCGCCGACCCAGACGGCCTCGGGGTCCTCGCCGAGATCGTGGGCGTGGAGCCTGCGGACGCTCTCGAGCAGCAGCCCCGTGCCCACCAGGAGGGCGCTCGACAGGGCGACCTGGGCGACGACCAGCCCCCTGGCCAGGAGGCCGAGGCGCAGGCCGGTCGCGCCCCGGTGCCCCTCCACGGCCCGGCCCCCTCCAAGGCGCGAAGCCCGGAGCGCCGGGACCGAGCCGGCCGCGAGGGCGCTCAGGGCCGTCGCGGCGACGACCACGAGGAGCGACGGGAGGTCGAGCCGGATGTCCACCCAGAAGGAGCCCACCAGGCCGCCGGCCGCACGGTAGAGCCGGATCGTGGCCCAGGCCACGCCGAGGCCCGCCGCCCCGCCGAAGAGCGCCAGGGCCGCCGCTTCGGCCAGGAGCTCGCCGGCGATCCGGCGCCGGCCGGCGCCGAGGGCCGCGCGCACCGCGAGCTCCCCGGAGCGGGCGAGGCCGCGGGCGAGGAGCAGGTTCGCCACGTTCGCGCAGGCGATCAGCAGCACCCCGACCGCCGCCGCCGTCGCGAGCCACAGCGGGCGCCGGGCGCCGGCGGTGTACGCCGTGAGGAAGGGCGTGACCACGGTTTGGACCCGCTCGGCGTCCGCAGCGACCCGGTCGGCGACCGTATCGAGGGCGGCCCCGGCCCGCTCCGCCGGCACCCCTTGCCGGAGCCGCCCCACCACCTGGAGCGGCAGGCGGACTCCCGGACCGAAGGTCGCCAGCAGAGGCTCGAGGGGGAGCCAGTACTCCTGCCGGAGAGGGAACTGGAAGCCCGGGGGCATGACCCCGACGACGGTGGCCGGCGAGCCGCCGATCCGGACGCTCCGGCCGAGGACCTCCGGGTCGGCGCCGTAGCGCTCGCGCCAGAGGGCCGCGGAGAGGACCACCACGGGAGGCGCGCCCGGGAGCTCGTCCTCCGCCAGGAAGCCGCGGCCGAGCGCCGGGGCGACGCCGGCGACGGCGAACAGCTCCCGCGAGGCGTACCCGCCGTTGCGCCGCTCGGCCGGGGCGCCGTCCCCGCTCCAGACGCCGCCGGTGCCGAGGAAGCCAGCCAGAAGCTCGAAGCCGGCCTCCGCCTCCCGCCAGGCGGCGAGCTCGGCCGGGAGCACGCCGCCCTCCGCGAGCGGCCGGCGGGCGACGTGGACGATGCGATCGGCGTCCTCGAAGGGCAGGCCCCGGAGGAACGTGCCCCGGAGGACCGCGAACATCGCCCCGGTGAGGCCGATCCCCAGCGCCAGGGCGGCGACCGCGAGGGCGGCGTGGCCGGGCCGCCGTGCCAAGCGGCGGCAGAGCACCCTCATCCCAGGGTCGCCTTCGGGCCGGCCGCCTTCACCTCCTCGCCCACGCCGTCGGCGTACTTGGCGAAGTTCTCGGCGAACATCTCGGCCAGGCGGGCGGCGCGGCGGTCGTAGGCGTCCGGGTCGGCCCAGGTCGAGCGGGGGTCGAGGAGCTCGTCCGGCACCCCGGCGAGCCGCTCCGGGACCGCTAGGCCGAAGACCGGGTCGATCCGCGCGGGGACACCGGCGAGCTCGCCCGAGAGGGCCGCCGAGACCATGCGCCGGGTATGGGCGAGCCCGATCCGCTCCCCTTCGCCATAGGGCCCGCCGATCCAGCCGGTGTTGACCAGCCAGACCTCGACCCGGTGGCGCTCGATCCGTTCGCCGAGAATCCGCGCGTAGACCCCCGGGTGGAGCGGCAGGAAGGGGGCGCCGAAGCAGGCGCTAAAGGTCGCCTTGGGCTCGGTCACCCCGCGCTCGGTGCCGGCGACCTTGGCGGTGTAGCCGGAGAGGAAGTGGTACATCGCCTGCTCGCGGCTCAGGCGCGCCACCGGCGGCAGCACCCCGAAGGCATCGCAGGTCAAGAAGACGGCGTTGCGCGGGTGGCCGGCCCGGCCGGTGAGGTCGACGCGGTCGATCATGTCGACCGGGTAGCTCGCGCGGGTGTTTTCGGTCAGCGAGTCGTCGTTCAGGTCGACGTCCCGGGTCTCCGGGTCATAGACCACGTTCTCGAGGATGGTGCCGAACCGCCGGGTGGTCGAGAAGATCTGGGGCTCGCCTTCGGGGTCGAGGCGGATCACCTTGGCGTAGCAGCCGCCCTCGATGTTGAAGATCCCGTCTTCGGCCCAGCCGTGCTCGTCGTCGCCGATCAGCGTCCGCTCCGGGTCGGCCGAGAGCGTCGTCTTGCCGGTGCCCGAGAGGCCGAAGAAGAGTGCCACGTCGTCCCGGTCCCGGCCGTAGTTGGCCGAGCAGTGCATCGACAGCACTCCGCGCTTCGGCAGGTGATGGTTCATGACGCTGAAGATCGACTTCTTGATCTCCCCGGCGTACTCGGTGCCACCGATGAGCACCATGCGGCGGCCGAAGTGGACGACGATGAAGGTGCCGCTCTGGGTGCCGTCGGTCTCGGGGTCTGCCTGGAGCCCGGGGACGCCGATCACCGTGAAGTCGGGCTCGAAGCCGTGGAGGGCCTCACCGTCTGCCTCGCGCAGGAACATGTTGCGGGCGAACAGGCTGTGCCAGGCGAGCTCGGTCACCACTCGCACCCGGAGCCGATGCCGCGGATCCGCCCCCGCGTAGCCGTCGAAGACGAAAGCGTCGCGGCCGTCGAGGTGGCGGCGGACCTTTTCGAGGAGCCGCTCGAAGGATTCCGGAGCGATCGGGCGGTTGACCTCCCCCCACCAGACTTCGGCCTCGCTCGAGGGCTCGCGGACGGTGAACTTGTCATTGGGCGAGCGCCCAGTGTGGGCGCCGGTCTCGGCGACCAGGGGCCCGGCGTGGGCGAGGGTCGCCTCACCGCGGGCCAGGGCCTCCTCGTAGAGCCGTGCCGGCGACAGGTTCCAGTAG
>DATKCC010000212.1:0-4780 GCA_035513375.1 Thermoanaerobaculia bacterium
TGGTCGCCCGGTCCGAGGGCCGGATCGCCGGCCTCGAGGCCGCTCTGGCCGCCTTCCGGTTGCTCGATCCCGAGGTCGAGCTCGAGCTCCGCTCGGCCGACGGCCGGGACGCCGCGGGCGGCGAGATCCTGGCGGTCGCCCGCGGCCGCCTGCGCCCGATCCTCTCGGCCGAGCGCACCGCCCTGAACCTCCTAGGCCGCCTCTCCGGCGTCGCCACCGCCACCCGGGCGATCGTCCGCGCGATCGAGGGCTTCGCGGCCAAGGTCGTCTGCACCCGCAAGACCACCCCCGGGCTCCGCGCCCTGGAGAAGCACGCCGTTCGCTGCGGCGGAGGCGCCAACCACCGCTTCGGCCTGGATGACGCGATCCTAATCAAGGACAACCACCGCGCGATCGCGGGCGGGGTTGCCGAGGCGGTCCGCCGGGCCCGCACCGGCGCCGGCCATCTGGTGAAGATCGAGCTCGAGGTCGACACGCTCGAGGAGCTCGAGCAGGCCCTGGCCGCGGGCGTCGACGCCGTTCTCCTCGACAACCTGACCTTGGAGGAGCTCGGCGAGGCGGTCCGCCGGGTCCGCCTGGCCGGCACCCCCACCCTGGCCGAGGCTTCCGGCGGCATCACCCCGGAGTCCGCCCCGGCGATCGCCGCCACCGGCGTCGACCTCCTTTCGATCGGCTGGATCACCCACTCGGCGCCGGCGCTGGACGTCGCGCTCGATCTGTAGGGCGCGGTTTGGTGCGCCGTGAAGGCATTACTTCGCAAGCGGTCTCAGGAGGGTAGGGTGCGGCTTGCCGCACCGTGGGTCGGACAGCGGGCCGGAGTCCGGTGCGGCAAGCCGCACCCTACGCCCTACGAGCCCGGAGCCGCAGCGTGGGGGCGCCCTGAGCGAGCGAAGCGAGGGGAGAGGGTTGGGGTGAGGGGAGGTGATCCTAGAAGTGCAGCCCGACCCCCAGGCTGACGTCCCTGCCGGGGAGAGGGACCTCATCCTTCAAGAAGGAGGTGTGGAGCCGCGCTTCCTCGTCCGTCAGGTTGCGGCCGCGGAGGAACAGGTCTACGACGGCGTCGCCGAGGAGCCAGCGGTAGCTCGCGGCGGCGTTGACCAGCGTGTGGGAGTCGGTGAGCGTCTCGTTCTCGGCCAGGCGGTCCTGCTCGTCGACCCAGCGGACCTCGCCGAACAGCCGCCACGGACCCCGGTGGTAGTCGAGCCCGGCGCCGAGGCGTAGCGGCGGGATCCGCGGCAGGGGCTCCCCGGTGTCGCGGAGCTCGGCTCGCACGGTGTCGCCGATGAGCTCGAGCACCAGGTGGCTGGCAGCGCTGCGGTAGAGGTCGACCTGCGCCTCGACCTCGGCGCCCCAGAACTCGGCGTCCCGCTGGACGAACTGGATCACCGGCAGGCCGTCCTCCTCCGATCCGGTGAAGCGCTCGAAGATGAAGTCGTCGAACCGGTTGTAGAAGCCGGTCACCGAGCCGGTGACCCGGCCCTCGTGGCGCCGGAGCGAGAGATCGAGCCCCAGGCTCTCCTCCTTGCCGAGCCCGGAATCGCCGATCTCGAAGGCGCGGGTGGCGGCGTGGGGGCCGTCGGCGTAGAGCTCGTTGGCCGTGGGGATGCGCTCGCTGCGCGACAGGGTGACGGCCAGGCCGTGGCTCGGGTGGAAGGACCAGATGCCGCCGACGGAGGCCGAGAAGGCGTCGAAGGAGCGGTCCGGCAGGTCGGTTTCGGTGCTCACCTCCTGGGTCTCCCAGCGCCCGCCGAACTGGAGCCGGAAGGGATCGAGGTCGAGCTCCTCGTAGGCGAAGAGCGCGAGGAGATCGGTCGTGGAAGGAGGCACGAACGCCTCCTCACCGAAGGCGGCGAAGTCGGCCGTCGAGCCCTGGAGGCCCACCGTTCCCGAGAGCCGGCCGCGCTGGCGTTGGACGAGCTCCAGGCGCCCTTCGATCGCCCGGTTCTCGAACCGCGTCCCGACCTCCGCGCCCTCGAGCTCGACGTGCTCGTAGTCGGCGTATCCGAGGCGCAGCTTGAGCCCGCGGAGGGGTCCGGTGTCGCGGAGCAGCTCGCCCGCCAGGTCGACCCGGCGCTGGTCGAGGGCGATGCGAACCGGTGCTTCTCCTTCGCCCTCGTGGTCCTCTTCCTCCTCTTCGTGGTCGCCCTCCTCTTCGTCGTGACCGTGGCCGTGGCCGGGGACGCCGTACTCGGTGTCGAGGCCGCTCACCGAGATCCCGAGGAAGCCCTGGTCCGCGATCCACGACAGCCCGAAGCTCCCGCTCTCGGTCTCCTGGGAGCTGTTCTCCAGGAGCCCGCGAACCCCCTCCTCTTCGTGACCGTGCTCCTCTTCCTCTTCGTCCCCGTCGTGCTCCACCTCGGCGAAACCGGGGATCTCGTAGTCGTCCGTCTCCCGCTTCAGGAAGTCGGCGTGCCAGGCGAAGCGCCCGCCGAGCGCTCCTCCGAGCTCGAGCGAGCCCGAGCGCTCGTCCGCCACCGAGCCGAGCCGGAGGTGCAGGTTGCCGGAGAGATCCTCCTCCGGGAGGTAGTCGGGGATGCGCCCGGTCAGCACGTTGACCACGCCGCCGACCGCGCTCGAGCCGTAGAGGAGCGTCGCCGGCCCGCGGATCACCTCGATCCGCTCGGCCGACATCGGATCGGACGAGACGGCGTGGTCCGGGCTCGTGCTCGAGGCGTCGGCGGAGCCCAGCCCACCTTCCAGGACCCGGATACGATCGCCGCCGAAGCCGCGGATGATCGGCCGACCCGCACCGGGGCCGAAGTAGGTGGAGGAGACGCCGGGCTGCTCGGCCAGGGTCTCGCCCAGCGTGCTGCCGGAGCGGGTGGCCAGGTCCTCGCCGGAGAGGACGCTCGTGGGCTGGGCCACGTCGAGCTGGCGGCGGGGCGAGGCCGTGGCAGTGACCACCAGCTCCTCCCGGATGGTCGTGATCTCGAGGCGGACCTCCACCTGGGCCTCCGCCCCGGGGGCGACCTCTACGGTGGCGACCCCTTGGCCGCCGACGCGGGCCTCGACGAGGATCAAGTGCTGGCCCGGCGGCACGGACTCGAACCGGAAGGTCCCGTCCTCCTGGACGGTGGTCCGGAGGCGCTGGCCGACCAGGGTGGCGGTCATGGTCCCGGGGTCGCCCCGCCCTTCCAGGACGACCCGACCGGTGATGGTCCCGGGCTCCTGGGCCGCCGCGGGCGGCGTCAGGAGGGTGAGGACGAGGAACGGCGACGAGGCGATGAGGCCCCGGCACAGCTTGAGCGATCGATTTCGGGCTGCGATCATGGACAGTCTCCGTTTGCTGACTCGGTTCAGACGGGCTCGAGGCGACCGGGGCCGGAGCCGGGAGCTACCGCTGGGACCACACACCGGGCGGCCGGGTGCGGCGGGGGCTGCGGCAACGAGTCAGCGAACGGGAGGGCCGCGCGTGCCGCCCGGCTGGAGGGCGGCAGCGGAGAATCGGGGCTCCGACGAAGGGGTTCCGAGCCGCGGCGGCTCCGGCGGCCGGCCGGCAGCCACCCGCTCCGGAGCCTCGCCGGCCGAGTGGAAATGCAGCAGGCAGACCGGGCAACGGAAGGGCACCTCAGTGCCCGGCGGCTCGACGTGGGGGGCGGCGGCCGGATGGCTCGCGCCGAGGAAGATCGACTCCCCCTGGGCCGCGTGGTGGGCGAGGTCGCCGACGGTCCCCCCTGCGTGAGGGTGGACCTCCAGGACCCCGCTGACGGCCGCGAGGACCGCCAGGACGAGCGTCGCGACCGCCCGCAGCGGTGGCGGGCTCGAGCGGGCCGGGCGGGGACGGACTCGGACCATCGGGGGGGATCTTATCATCGCCTCGTCGCAGGCTGGGTGCACGGGTTCGGCGAACCGCATAACATCTGGCCGCGCTGCCACCCTTACCGGGCGGCCGCTGCCCGCAGACCCTGGAGCGCCGATGAGACGAGCCCTACTCGCCGCCGGAGCCGTTGCGCTCCTCGCCGTCGCGATCCTGGCCGCCGTCGTCCTCATCCGTGCCCTGGGTCTCGAGCGCGCAGCGGTTGCCGACCGCGGCGCGGAGCAGAACGCCGCCGAGGAGCCGGTCGGCCTCGAGGCCGTCGAGCGGCTCGCCGGGGCGCTCCGGATTCCCACCGTCTCCGGTCCCGGCGATCGGATCCGGCCGGCCCAGCTCCGCCGCTTCCGGCGCTACCTCGCCGCCCAGTTCCCCCGGCTCCATGGTGAGCTCGCCCCGGAGGTCGTGGCCGGGCACAGCCTGCTCTTCACCTGGTCACCGGCGGCCGCCGGGGACGGGGCTCCCCCCATGGTCCTCCTCGCACACCAGGACGTGGTGCCGGTCGCCGAGGACGCCGAAGCGCGCTGGACGCATCCGCCCTTCGATGGTGTCGTCGCCGAGGGCTATCTGTGGGGGCGCGGCGCCCTCGACGACAAGAGCTCGCTGCTGGCGATCCTGGAGGCCGTCGAGGGCCTCCTCGGCGACGGCTTCCGGCCGGAGCGCCCGGTCATCCTCGCCTTCGGCCACGACGAGGAGATCGGCGGCGCGGGAGCGGCCGCCGTCGCCGCCCTGCTCGACCGGCGCGGCGTCGCCCCGGCGCTGGTCCTCGACGAGGGGCTCGCGGTGGTCGAGGGCGTACTGCCCGACGTCGCGCGGCCGGTCGCGCTGCTCGGGGTGGCGGAGAAGGGCTACCTCAGCCTCGAGCTCCGGGCGGTGGGCGAGGGCGGCCACTCCTCGGCCCCGCCCCGGCAGACCGCGGTCGACGTCCTGGTCCGGGCCCTCGACCGGCTGCGCAAGCGTCCGCTCCCG
>DATKCC010000213.1:0-4080 GCA_035513375.1 Thermoanaerobaculia bacterium
CCGGAGACCACCTCGATGAGCTCCTTGGTGATCGCCGCCTGGCGCGCGCGGTTGTAGTGCAGGGTCAGCTTCTCGATCATTTCGCCGGCGTTCGAGGTCGCCGAGTCCATGGCGGTCATCCGGGCCGCGTGCTCGGCGGCCTGGGACTCGAGCAGCACACGGTAGACCTGGAAGGTCACGTACCGGGGGAGGATCTGGGCGAGGATCGCCTCGGGCGACGGCTCGAACAGGTAGTCGGTGCCGGCCACCGGGCCGGCCGACTCGTCGGTCTCGCCGGAGTCGGGCCCGATCGGGATCGGCAGCAGGCGCTCCTCGGTGAGCTCCTGCCGCATCACGGACACGAACCGGTTGTAGACCACGTAGACCGCGTCGTACTCCCCCGCGGCGTAGGCCCGGGCCACGTCCTCGGCGATCTCCCGGGCGGCGCCGTAGCGGATCTCGACGAAGAGGTCCCGATAGGCGCGTCGGATCGGTACCCGGCGGCGGCCGAAGAAGTCGGCGCCCTTCTTGCCGAGCAGCAGCAGCTCGACGTTCCCCCACCGGCCGACCGCCTGCCGCGCCCGGCGCAGGACGTTGGCGTTGAACGAGCCGGCGAGGCCGCGGTCGCCGGTGACGACCACCAGGAGAACCCGCTCCTCGGTGCGGACGGCGAGCAGCGGGTGGACCCCCGTCGCCGCCTCGTCGGTGCTCTCGAAGTCCTCCTCGGGCTCCTCCATCTCGGCGTCCAGGGCAGCGGCCCGCGCCGCCTGGGCGAGCTTGGCGGTCACCTTGACCAGCTCGAGGGCGTACGGGCGGGTGCCGACGATGCGGTCCTGGCTGCGGCGGAGCTTGGCCGCCGCCACCATCTTCATCGCCTTGGTGATCTGCTGGGTGTTCTTGACCGAGCGGATCCGGCGCTTGATGTCGAGCAGGCTGGGCATGGCGTCTTCGGCGGTGGGTCGAGGGCTCGATCGGCGGCCGGGTAGCAGCTAGGCCGCGGCCTGCTGGAGGCTCGCCTCGGGCTTCCTGGCGACGTAGTCATCGCGAACCTCGCGCATGGCAGCGAGAATCGTCGCCTCGAGCTCGCCCGGGATCTCCTTCTTCTCCCGGATCTCGGTCAGGACCCCCGGGTGCTCGTTCTGGAAGAAGCGGTGCATCTCCTCCTCGTAGGGCCGGACGTGGTCGATCTCGAGCGGGTCGAGGATCCCCTGGGTGCCGGCGAGGATCGAGAGCACCTGGAGCTCGACCGGGAGCGGCTGGAACTGCCCCTGCTTCAGGATCTCGACCAGCCGCCGGCCGCGCGCGAGCTGCGCCTGGGTCGACTTGTCGAGGTCGCTCCCGAACTGGGCGAAGGCCTCGAGCTCCCGGAACTGCGCGAGCTCGAGCCTCAAGGTGCCGGCGATCTTCTTCATCGCCTTGATCTGGGCCGAGCCGCCCACCCGGGAGACCGAGATGCCGACGTTGATCGCCGGCCGGACGCCGGAGTAGAAGAGGTCGCTCTCCAAGAAGATCTGGCCGTCGGTGATCGAGATGACGTTGGTCGGGATGTAGGCCGAGACGTCGCTCGCCTGGGTTTCGATGATCGGCAGCGCCGTGAGCGACCCGCCGCCTTTGGCGTCGGACATCTTGGCCGCCCGCTCGAGGAGGCGCGAGTGGAGGTAGAAGACGTCGCCCGGGTAGGCCTCGCGCCCCGGAGGCCGCCTGAGCAGGAGCGACATCTCGCGGTAGGCCGCGGCCTGCTTCGACAGATCGTCGTAGACGACGAGAGCGTGGCCGCCCTGGTGCATGAAGTACTCGCCGATAGCGCAGCCCGCGTAGGGGGCGAGGTACTGCAGCGGCGCGGGCTCGGAGGCCGTGGCCGCGACCACGATCGTGTGCTCCATGGCCCCGGCGTCCTCCAGGGTCTTGACCACCTGGGCCACGGTCGAGCGCTTCTGCCCGATCGCCACGTAGATCGCGATGACATCGGTCGTCTTCTGGTTGATGATCGCGTCGATCACAACCGCGGTCTTGCCGGTCTGGCGGTCGCCGATGACGAGCTCGCGCTGTCCCCGCCCGATCGGGATCATCGAGTCGATCGCCTTCAAGCCGGTCTGCATCGGCTCGCGGACCGGCTGCCGGTCGACTACGCCGGGAGCGATGCGCTCGACCGGGTAGTGGTCGGCGGCCTCGATTGGGCCCTTGCCGTCGAGCGGCCGGCCGAGCGGGTCCACGACCCGGCCGATCAGCCCGGGGCCGACCGGGACCTGGATGATCCGGCCGGTGCGGCGGACCTCGTCGCCCTCCTCGACCAACCGGGATTCGCCCATCAGCACGGCGCCGATCTGGTCCTCTTCGAGGTTGAGCGCAAGACCGAAGACGTCGTTGGGGAACGCCAGGAGCTCGTTGGACATGGCTTTCTCGAGGCCGTAGACGCGGGCGATGCCATCGCCCACCGACAGCACCGTCCCCACCTCGGCCACGTCCACGTCGGCTTCGTAGCCGGAGAGCTCGCGCTCCAGGATCGCGGTGATCTCGTCTGCCTTGATCTGCATCGAACGGTGCTCCTCGTCGCGTCGTGTCTCGCCCTGGTCGATCGGGGAGCCGCCCGCAGGGCGGGCTCGCCCGTCGTGGTCTAGGTTCGCGTCTCCCCCGATTCAGGCTTCGATCAGCCGGCTCGCCAGGCGGTCGAGCTGCCCCTTCAGGCTGGCGTCGTAGAGGGTGCTTCCGACGCGGGCGCGGAAGCCGGCGATGAGCGCCGGATCGACCCTGACCTCCATCTCTATCCGGTGATCGAGAACCCTTCCCAGAGCGTCCCGGAGGCGCTCGCGCTGCGCTTCATCGAGCGCCTGGGCGGAGGTCACCTCGGCGATCGCCACCCCCAGGCGGCGGTTGAGCTCCGCCTCCAGCGCCTCGACCACCGCGGGGAGGTACTGCAGCCGGTAGTTGGAGAGCAGCAGGAAGACGAAGCGCACGGTGAGCTCGCCCAGGCCGAGCCGCTCGCCGATCCGGCCGAGGGCGCGGCGCTTATCCGCCATCGGAACCGCCGGGTTGGCCGCCATCCTACCGATCCCCGGCACCGCCATCATGGCGTCCCGGAGCGCCCGGAGCTGGTCGCGGACCGGGACCGCGTCCTCGGGCGCGCCCGCGACCTTGAGCAGGGCCTGGGCGTAGGGCCGGGCAAAGCGACGGATCACGACGGCTCCCTCTGCTCCAGCCGCGACAGATTGCGCCGGAAGATCCGCTCGCGCTCCTCGGGCCCGAGCTCACGCTCGAGCTGCTCGCGGGCGAGGCCCGCGGCCAGCGCGGCGGTGTGGCGCTTGAGCTCCTGGCGGGCCTGGGTCAAACGGTGGTCGATCTCACCCCGGACCTGGGCGAGAAGCCGGTCCCGCTCGCGCTCGGCCTGGGCCAGCAGCGCCCCGTGCTCGCGTTGCCCCTCGCTTTCGCCGCGGGCGAGGATCTCCCGGACCTGCTCCTCCAGCCGGGCTAGCTTCTCGCCCAGGGTCGCCTGGAGGGCCGCCGCCTCGGCGCGCCGCTCGCGGGCCTCCTCGAGCTCCGCCGTGATCCGCTGCCCGCGTCGGTCGAGGAAGCGGGCGATGGGCGGGCCCAGGTAGTAGCCGAGGACGCCGAAGAACAGGACGAGGTTGGCGAGCATCCAGATCCAGGCGGGCAACCCCAGCCAGGTGGCGAAGGGATCGGCCGCGGCGGCGGCCGGGCGCGCGACGGCAAGGGCCGTGACGACGGTCGCGGCGCCGACCGCCCGGCGCAGGCGCTCCCCTCCCTTCACGCGCTGTGCTCCAGGAGCTTCTCGGCCATCCGGCCGGCCAGCGCCCGGGCCCCGCCCGCCAGCGCCTCGCGCTCGGCGGCGACCGAAAGGTCGAGCTCCTCGACCGCCGCGGCCAGGTGCCGCTCCGCCTTTTCCCGGGCCTCGGTCAGGAGCGCCTGCCGGCGCTCCTCGGCGGCGCGGCGGAGCTCGTCGCGCTTCGCCGCGGCCTCGACCCGCGCCTGGTTGAGCCGGACGCGCTCGGCCTCCAGTCTCTCCTCGGTCTGGGCGCGCGTCGCTTCGTGCTCCGCCCGCGCCGCCTCCACCGTCTCGCGGCGCTCCCGGAGGATCTCCTGGAC
>DATKCC010000214.1:0-6455 GCA_035513375.1 Thermoanaerobaculia bacterium
AGGCGGAGGGCCGCCGGCTCCGAGGCTGGACGGTCTCGGTCGGTGTACCCCACTTCGTCGTCGAGTGGCCGGAGGGGTTGGACGAGGCGCCCGTTGCGACCCTGGGACCGTTACTGCGCCGCCACCCGGATCTCGGTCCCGCCGGCGCCAACGTCGACTTCGTACGGTTCGCTCCGGCCCCGACCGGCCGCGCCAGGCTCGAGATCCGCAGCTACGAGCGCGGGGTCGAGGCCGAGACCCTGGCCTGCGGCACCGGGGTGCTCGCCGCCGCCGCGGTGGCCCTGGCCGAGGGCCGCGCCCGGCTCCCCGTCGAGGCCGCCACCCGCGGCGGCTTCGTCCTGACCGTGGACGGCGAAGCCGGCGACGGCGGTGCTCCGCTCGAGCGCTGGTCCCTCTCCGGCGATGCGCGAATCGTCGCCCAAGGGACCCTCACCGCCGAGGCCGCCGCCCAGCCGCCTCGGTCCCTGGCGCGCCGGGGCGCCGGCGCCCCGGCGGGATGAGCTATGATCCCCGCCGCCGTTCCCGCTTCGGAGACCATCGCGTGAACCCAGATATTTCGCAGGCCCAAGGAAGCCAGGGCCCCGGCTTCCCCAGGGTCAGCGCGATCGTTCCCGCCTTCAACGAGGAGGAGACGCTGGCCGACGTCCTGGCGGTGCTCAAGGAGACCTCCCTGGTCGACGAGGTGCTGGTCGTCTCCGACGGCTCGACCGACGGGACGGTCGAGATCGCCCGGGCGATGGGGGTCCGTACCATCCACCTGCGGCGCAACCACGGCAAGGGGATGGCGCTCGCCATGGGGGTGGTCCACAGCTCGGCGCCAATCCTGGTCTTCGTGGACGGCGACATCATGAACCTCTCCGAGTACCTCCTCGGCCAGCTCATCGACCCAGTGGTCTCGGGCCACGCGGCGATGTGCGTCGGGATCCGCTACCGTGGCTGGCTGCTCGATCTCCTCCACGCGCGCTTCGGGCCGCTGCTGTCGGGCATCCGGTGCCTCGAGAGGCGGGTCTTCGACGCCTTGCCCGAGAGCTACGTCGAGGGCTTCGCGGTCGAGACCGCCCTCAACTACGCCTGCCGCCGGCAGGGCCTGCCCGTCGAGACCACCGTCCTCCACGAGCTCAAACACCGGGTCAAGGAGCAGAAGCGCGGGCTCCAGGCCGGCGCTCGAGCGCGCCTCGAGATGTTCGGCGCGGTGTTCTCCGCCTGGCTCCGGCTCCACTGGGACCGCCCGGTGCTGCGGCCGGGCAACGGTGACCGCACCCTCCAGGCGGGCCTCGACTACGTGAGCTGGTGAGCAGCGACTTCCCCCCGGTCGACGACCAGCTCGCCCTGCTCCGGCGGGGCGCGGTCGAGCTGATCGACGAGGCTCAGCTCCGCTCGAAGCTCGAGCGCTCCCGGGCCTCCGGCGAGCCGCTGGTGGTCAAGACCGGCTTCGACGCCTCGGCCCCCGACCTCCATCTCGGGCATACCGTGCTGCTGCGGAAGATGCGCCACTTCCAGGAGCTCGGCCATCGGGTGGTCTTCCTGATCGGCGACTTCACAGCCATGATCGGTGATCCTTCCGGCAAGAAGGTGACCCGGCCGCAGCTCTCCCGGGAGGAGGTCCTGGCCAACTCGCGCACCTACCAGGAGCAGGTGTTCAAGGTCCTCGACCCGGAGACGACGGTGGTCGACTTCAACAGCCGCTGGCTCGACGCTCTGGGCGCCCAGGGGATCGTCCGGCTGGCCGGCCGCTACACGCTCGCCCGGATGATGGAGCGCGAGGACTTTCGGAAGCGCTGGGACTCGAACCAGCCGATCTCGCTCCACGAGCTCCTCTACCCTCTCGCCCAGGGGTACGATTCGATCGCCCTCGAAGCCGACGTCGAGCTCGGCGGTCAGGACCAGCTCTTCAACCTCCTGGTCGGCCGCGACTTGATGAAGGAAGAGGGGCTCGAGCCCCAGGTGGTCCTGACCGTGCCGCTCCTCGTCGGCACCGACGGCACCGAGAAGATGTCGAAGAGCCTGGGCAACGCGATCGGCATCGAGGAGCCGCCGGAGGAGATCTACGGCAGGACGATGTCGATCCCGGACCCCCTGATGTGGGACTGGTACCTGCTCCTGACCGACCTGCCGGAGGCGGAGATCGCCGCCAGACGGGTGCGGGTCGAGGCCGGCGAGCTCCACCCGAAGGCGGTCAAGCAGGAGCTCGCCGGGCGCCTGGTCGCCGCCTACCACGGCGCCGAGGCGGCCCGCCGAGCCGAGGCGGGGTTCGAGGAAGTCTTCTCCCGGGGCGGCGTCCCCGAGGAGGTCGCCGAGCACGCGGTCGAGGCCGGCACGCCGCTGTTCAAGCTCCTCGCCGCGGCCGGGCTCGCCCCGTCGACCAGCGAGGCACGCCGGTTGGTCCAGCAGGGCGCGGTGTCGGTCGACGGCGACCGGCTATCCGATCCCTACGCCGAGCTCGCCCCCCGCGAGCGGATCTACCTCCTGAAGGTCGGCAAGCGCCGCTTCGCTCGCGTCACGGTGGGCTGATGCCGGTGCGGATCGCCCTTCTCGGGAGCCGGGGGATCCCGGCCCGCTACGGCGGCTACGAGACCCTGATCGAGGAGCTCGCCCCGCGCCTCGCCGCGGCCGGTTGCGAGGTCACGGTCTACTGCCGCGCCCACTACACTCCGAGGAACCTCCGTGAGTACCGGGGCGTCCGCCTGAGGGTGCTCCCGACCCTCCCTACCCGCCACCTCGACACCCCGATCCACACCTTCCTCTCCTGCCTCGACGCCGTCGCCCGGCGGCAGGCCGGAGAGGGGGGGTTCGACGCCGCCCTGATGGTCAACGGCGCGAACGCCCTCTTCGTCCCCCTCCTCGCCCTCTCCGGCGCCCGGGTCGCGCTCCACGTCGACGGCATCGAGCGGCGCCGTGCCAAGTGGGGTCTCCTCGGCCGGGCGGTCTACGCTCTCTCCGAGCGGCTCGCCTGTATAGTGCCCGACGCCCTGGTGACCGACGCCGAGGTGATCCGGGGCTACTACCGGGAGCGCTACGGCGCCGACTCGGACGCCATCAGCTACGGCGTCGATCCCCGGCCGCCGGCCGGCCGGGAGACCCTGGACCGCCTCGGGCTCCGCAGCCGGCGCTACTTTCTCTACGTCTCGCGCTTCGAGCCCGAGAACAATCCCCACCGGGTCGTCGAGGCCTACCGGGAGGTGGGCGGCGAGCTGCCGCTGGTGATGGTCGGCGGCGCGCCCTACGCCCGGCGCTTCATCTCGGATCTGCGCGCCCGTGCCGACCGCCGGACGATCTTCCCGGGGCCGATCTACGGCGAGGGCTACCGCGAGCTCCTCGCCCACGCTCTCGGCTACGTCCACGCGACGGAGGTGGGGGGCACCCACCCGGCGCTGGTCGAGGCCATGGGGTACGGCAATTGCTGCTTGGTCAACGACACTCCCGAGAACAGGGAGGTCGCGGGCGAGGCGGCCTGGTACTTCGAGGCCGCCGCGCCCGCAAGCCTGACGGAGCTTTTCGAGCGCGTTCTCGGGCGCCCTGAGCAAGCCCGGGAGCTGGGCCGCAACGCCGCCCGGCGGGCTGCCGAGCGCTACTCCTGGGAGCGCGTGGCCGAGCGGTACCGCGAGCTCTTCGTGCGGCTCGCTGGACGGGACGAAACGAGTTGACGTAAAAAGGACATCGCAAGGCGAAGGCGACCCGGAATTCCCCGGCGACCCGGACCTTCCGATTGCGGCTCGGGGAAAGACCGTGTACAATGGTGCAGCGCCATAGGTCAACTGATCCGGAGAGGGAACGCTCCCGCCGATGCTGAAAGAACGCGCGCGCCTGATCGCCGTATCGGTCTTCACTCTCGACCTCGCACTCGTAACCCTGGCGTTCCTCTTCGCCTACTGGCTGCGCAGCTCGCTCCTGCCGGGATGGCTGCCGGGGAGCTTTCCGCAGCCGCTCTACCCGCTGTCGGAGTACCTGCCGTTCCTGCCCCTGGCGCTCGCGATCTGGGGCGCGCTCCTGCTGCGAACCGGCCGCTACCGCTCCCATCGGACGGTCCCGATCCTGGAGGAGGCCTGGGCGATCATCCGGGTTTGCGCGACCGGCATTGTGATCTTCGCCCTCCTCCTCTACGCCTTGCGGATCGACGAGGCGGTACTCGACGACGACCGCATCAGCCGGCTCTGGATCGTCCTGTTCGCGGTCCTCGCCTGCCTCTTCCTGCTGACCGAGAAGCTGGCCGTCCGGATCACCTCCCGCTGGGTTCGCTCCCGGGGCTACAACTATCGCACGGTCCTGATCGTGGGCACCAACCCGCAGGCCCGCGACATGGCCCGCTCGCTCGACGACCACTCCTTCTGGGGCTACCGGGTGCTCGGCTTCGCGGTCGACGGCGGCTCCGAGGAGCCCCCGGACCTCGAAGAGCTCAGCCATCCGATCGTCGGCGGGGTCGGCGACATCCCCCGGATCGTCTCCGACCAGGTCGTCGACGAGGTCATTTTCTGCGTCGGCCGCCGCGACATCGACCGGATGGAGGAGCTCTTCCTGGCGCTCTCCGAGCAGGGGATCCAGACCCGCTTCGCGCTGAATTTCTTTCCCCACACCAAGGCCAAGGTCGAGCTCGGCGATATGGGCGAGATGCCGGTGCTGTCGTTCTCGACCGCGCCATCGAGCTTCCTCCAGCTCGCGGTCAAGCGCGTCCTGGACCTGGCGATTTCCACCCTGCTCCTGCTCCTCGCCCTGCCGGTGGTCGGTCTGATCGCGCTTTCGATCAAGCTCACCTCGGGGGGCGGCACGGTCCTCTTCCGGCAGATCCGGTGCGGCTTGAACGGGCGCTCGTTCACGCTCTACAAGTTCCGCACCATGGTCGAGGACGCCGAGGAGCGCCGCCGGGAGGTGATCCACCTGAACGAGATGAAAGGCCCGGTGTTCAAGCTCCGGAGCGACCCGCGGGTGACCTGGCTCGGCCGTTTCCTGAGAAAGTTCAGCCTGGACGAGCTGCCCCAGCTCTGGAACGTGCTGCGGGGCGACATGAGCCTGGTGGGGCCGCGGCCGCCCATCCCGGAGGAGGTCGCCAAGTATCAGCGCTGGCAGCGCCGGCGCCTGGCGATGAAGCCTGGTCTCACCTGTCTGTGGCAGATCAGCGGCCGCAACGAGGTCGATTTCGACCGCTGGATCGAGCTCGACCTCGAGTACATCGACTCCTGGACCCCGTCGCTCGACCTGAAGATCCTGTGGAAGACGATCCCGGTCGTGCTCTCGGGCAAGGGCGCGTCGTAGGGTGGGCCTTGGCCCACCATATCCTCCGCCTGAGCCTCAGCGATTCCCGGTGCGGCAAGCCGCACCCTACGGCTGCTAGCATCCGCCGTGTGAGCGACGCGCCCAGCTCCAAGCCTCTCACCTACTCGAGCTACCTCAAGATCGACGAGCTGCTCGCTCTCCAGCAGCCGCGCTCCGGCACGCCCGAGCGCGCGCCTGAGCACGACGAAACCCTGTTCATCGTCATCCACCAGGTCTACGAGCTCTGGTTCAAGGAGGTCCGGCACGAGCTCGAGCACGTGCAGCGCACCCTCGAGGCCAACGACGGCCCCACCGCGCTCGACACCTTCAAGCGGATCCTCACGATCTTGAAGACCCTGGTCGGCCAGGTGGACGTGCTCGAGACCATGACTCCGGTCCAGTTCAGCTCGTTCCGCTCCCGGCTCGAGTCGGCGAGCGGCTTCCAGTCGGCCCAGTTCCGGGAGGTCGAGTTCCTGCTCGGCAAGAAGCTCGAGGGGATGGTCCGCCACCACCCGGAGGGGAGCCCCGGGCGCGCCCGGCTCGAGGAGCTCCTCGACCGCCCGACGCTCTGGGACTCCTACCTCCGATTCTTGGCGGCGCGGGGCTACCCGGTGCCCGAGGAGCAGCTCGCACGGGACGTCCGGCGGCCGGTCGAGCCATCGCCCGAGATCCAGGAGATCCTGCTCGACGTCTACCGCGGCGACCACCTGGCGCGCCAGATGAGCGAGCGGATGGTCGACCTCGACGAGGGGCTCCAGGAGTGGCGCTACCGCCACGTCAAGATGGTCGAGCGCACCATCGGCATGAAGGTCGGCACCGGCGGCTCCGCCGGCGCCGAGTACCTGCGCAAGACGCTCTTCCAGCCGCTCTTCCCCGACCTCTGGGAGGTCCGCTCGCGGCTCTGAGCTGCACGGCGCCGAGTTGCAGGAACACCCCGTCGTCGGCTACGGCCGCCAGAACCGGACCGTCGCCAGGGCGGCGATCGAGTAGACCTCGAGACGCCCGAGCCACATCAGGACGACCATGACCAGCTTCGAGACCGGGTCGAAAAAGGCGTAGTTGTGGATCGGCCCCACCGCCTCGAGCCCCGGCCCGATGTTGCCCAGCGTCGCCGCCGCCGCCGTCGCCGCGGTCACCAGGTCCTCGCCGCTCACCAGGGTCAGGACGACCGTGCCCAGGCCCCAGCTCGACAGGTAGAGGATGAAGAA
>DATKCC010000215.1:0-5952 GCA_035513375.1 Thermoanaerobaculia bacterium
GTTGAGGGCGTAGGGGTCGAGGAGGGCCCGGCGGGCCTCCGGATCGCGCCGGGCCGCCTCCACGATCTCGAACAGGCTCGCCACCGTGCCGCCGCTCGCCTTGCCGCGGACCGAGCGCACCCGCAGGCGGGCGCGCCGGAGCCCGGAGCCCTGGGCCTCCAGGGCCTGGTGGAGGACCAGGGTCCCGAGGTCGGAGGGGATCGAGTCGAAGCCGCAGCAGTGGACGATCCGGGCGCCGCTCGCCCGCGCCGGCTCGTGGAGCTCGTCGACGGTGCGGCGCATCCAGGAAACCTCGCCCGAGAGGTCGCAGGAGTCGGTGCCGAGCTCGGCGCACAGGCGAACGAGCGGCGTCCCGTAGCGCGAGTACGGGCCGACCGTCGTCGCCACCACCCGGGTCCGACGGACGATCGGCGCGAGAGAGGCCGGGTCGAGGCTGTCGCCGGTCAGGAGCGGGAGGTCGCGGGCGGCCGGATCGACGCCCGCGAGCTCGGCGCGGAGCGCCTCGAGCTTCCCGCGGTCCCGGCCGCCGAGCGCCCAGGCGATCCGCTCCGGGTGCCCCGCGGCGAGGCCGGCCGTCCGCTCGGCCAGGTAGCGGGCGACGAGCCGCCCGGTGTAACCGGTCGCGCCCCAGAGGACGAGGTCGAGGTTGCGCTCGGCGCCGTTCGCCATGCCCGGATCGTAGCGCGGAAGAGACCAGGGCCGGCTCGGGACCGGGCGGGGCGGCGTTCGGCGACCCGCCGGGGGGGGGCTCGCGGTAGAGTCGGACGACCCGAAACTCGAGGAAGGAGGCGCCATGAGGAGCTACAGGACGTGGACGGCCGTCGCCTGCGCGGCGGCTCTACTGGGGGTGAGCGGCGCGGCGGTCGCGCAAGAGGCGGCGGAGGCGCGCCCGGCGCTCTCCTACCAGGAGCAGGTCGACGCCTTCTTCGCCCGCCTGGCGGCCGGCGAGAGCGGGGAGGCGATCGACGACCTCTACGCCGGACACCCGCAGATGGAAGCGCTGGCGGACCAGGTCGGCCTGCTGCGGGAGCAGCTCACCGGGCTCTCGGAGCGCGTCGGCGCCCACCTGGGCAGCGAGCGCCTCGCGGAGGAGCGGATCTCGGAGCGCTTCGTCTACCTCTGGTACCTCGCCTACTTCGAGAACCAGCCGCTCCAGTTCCACTTCAGCTTCTACCGGCCGAAGGACCGTTGGACGGTCTTTCAGCTCGCCTACGACGAGGCGCTGACCACGCTGGCAAAGGAGCGGGCGAAGGCCCGCGTCGCCCACGGCGACCCGGAGTGAGCTCCGGGCCTGGTGGCGCTGGCTCGGCCCCAACCTGCCGCATTCAGGGGGTGATGGACGATAGGGATGGAGACTCTCTTGCCGCTCGACCTTGAGGGCCCGGGCGCGGTCGAGGCCATCCGCGCCGGCGAGCCGAGGAACTCGGCGTGCTCGAAGGTATGCTCCCGTGGCCCTGCCGTGGGGGACTCCTTGGCGCGATGGGCCCGAGGCGCGGACGTGCAGGGTGCATCCGACGCCGTACGCTACACCCGCCTTGCGTGAGTGGCACTCACACGACCGAGCGACCGGCCCGACAACTGCCCCGACAAGCGCCCGGCACCTCCCAGACCGCACCTCCCGGGCCACCTCCCGGCCGGTCCTCCCGCACGCTCTTCATCGCCGACAGCTGCGTGATATCTCGGTTCCGCAGAAGCAGCTCCTTGTCCCTGAGGGCTTTCTCGCGGCGAGCCGGGGAGACCTTGCCGGGAGACATCGGCGGAGTATCTCCGTGATGCGCCACCGGGCGTAGAATCGGCCGCCCTCATGACACTCGCCGCCGGCGCACGGCTCGGACCGTACGAGATCCTCTCGCCCCTCGGGGCCGGCGGAATGGGCGAGGTCTACCGCGCCAAGGACAGCCGCCTCGGCCGCGAGGTGGCGGTCAAGGTGCTGCCGAGCGAGGTGGCGGGCGATCCCGAGCGCCTGCGCCGCTTCGAGCAGGAGGCGAGGGCGGCGTCGGCGCTCAATCACCCGTCGATCCTCACCGTCCACGATTTCGGCACCCACGACGGCGTCGCCTATCTCGTCACCGAGCTGCTCCAGGGGGAGTCGGTACGCGAGCTGCTGCGAAAGGGGCCGCTGGCTCCGAGGCGCGCCCTCGAGCTCGCGACGCAGCTCGCCAAGGGGCTCGCGGCGGCGCACGACGAGGGGATCGTGCATCGCGATCTCAAGCCCGAGAACCTCTTTCTGGCCAGGAACGGCACGGCCAAGATCCTCGACTTCGGCCTCGCCCGCATCGAGCGGCCCGAGCTCGCCGCGGCGAATCTCAGCAAGGTCTCGACCATGCTCGAGACCTCCGCCGGCACGGTGCTGGGCACGGTCGGCTACATGGCGCCCGAGCAGGTGCGCGGCGAGCGCGCCGATGCGCGCAGTGACCTCTTCTCGTTGGGCGTCGCGCTGCACGAGATGCTCACCGGAGCCAACCCGTTCCACCGCGGCTCGGTGGTCGAGAGCCTGAACGCCATCCTCAGGGAGGAGCCGGCCGAGCTCGCCCCGACGCCCTCGGGAGCCAACCCCGGACTCGGCCGCGTCGTCACCCGGCTGCTCGAGAAGGACCCCGCTCGCCGCTTCCGCTCCGCCCACGACCTCGTCTTCGCCCTCGAGGGCCTGGCCGAGACCCCGAGCGGGCCGCGGCCGGCCTCGGCGCTGCTACCGCCGCCGCTCCGGAAGCGTTCGCCTTGGCAGATCGCGGCTGCGTTCGCGCTGCTCGCCGCCGGGCTCGCGCTCGGCGGGCTCTTTGTCCGCTTCTCACCGCGCGAAGCGCCGCGCCCGGTCCGCTTCGAGATCGCTCCATCCGGCGCCGGCGGCTTCCCCTCGAACGCCGAGACCCACAATCTGGCACTCTCGCCCGACGGACGCACCCTCGCCTACGTCACCCGCGAGGGCGGCCGGTCGCTGATCCATCTGCGCGCTCTCGATCGCGTCGAGCCCGAGCCGATCGCCGGGAGCGAGGGAGCCAACTCGCCGTTCTGGTCGCCCGACGGCTCCACGCTCGCCTTTTTTGCCGGCGGCAAGCTCAAGCGCGTGGCGCGCGGCGGCGGGCCGGTGCAGTCGATCTGCGAGGTCCAGGGGAGCAACACCGGCGCTTGGGGCAGCAACGGGGTGATCGTCTTCTCGCAGGGATTCGGGCCGAACGACGGCCTCTTCCGTGTCGCCGCCGGAGGCGGCAGCCCGGAGCGGCTCTCCAAGCCGGGCGACGTGCCGCGCTGGATCGAGTTCCTCCCCGATGGCCGGAGTTTCCTCTACTGGTCTCGTCGCCCGGGCGAGTTGACCGGACAGACCGTTCTCGCGGACCTCGTCTCGGGCGAGACCAAGCCGCTCGTGGGCGTCGTTTCGCAAGCGCGCTACGCGGCGCCCGGTTGGCTCGTCTACCTTCGCGGTTCCACGCTCGTCGCCCACCGCTTCGACGCCGATTCCGCGACGCTCGAGGGCGAAGCGCTGCCGATCGCTTCGGGAGTGCCGTTCTTCTTCAACGGATGGGGCGCCTTCTCGGTGGCGGGGCCGCACGCGCTCGCCTACCAGATCCGGCCGGCGCCGACGGCGCTCGCGTGGTACGACCGCCACGGTCGTGAGATCGGGCCGATCGGGCCGGCCGCCTTTCACTTGGCCGTTCGGCTGTCGCCGGACGGCACGCAGGCCGCCGTCACGCGCTCCGATCCCGACACCGAGTTCACCGACGTCTGGATCGTCGATCTCGGGCGCGGCGGTGCCACCCGACTCACCGACGAGCCGTACCTCGACTGGTCGCCGGCGTGGTCGCCCGACGGCGAGTTGCTCGCTTACACCACGGTGGCGCCAGGACCCCGCTTCACGGTCACCGTTCGCCGAGCCGTCGACGGCACCAAAGTGACCGCGCTCCCGCCGCACGCCAGCTTCTTCTGGGTGCGCGGTTGGAGTCGCGCCGGCGCCTTCCTCGACGCCAACGAGCCGGCGACCGGTTGGGACCTCTGGCGCTGGCCGGCGCTCGACGTCGAGCCGCAGCCGCTGCTCGCCACCGAGTTCGGCGAGAGGCTGGCGAGCCCGTCGCCCGACGGGCGGTGGCTCGCCTTCTACACCTCGGAGTCGGGAGGGGGCGAGATCGAGCTGATCCGGCCCTCGGCGCCGGGCCGCCGCATCCGCGTCTCCCGGGGCGCGCGCGGCGTGGTGCCGCGCTGGCGCGGCGACGGCGGCGAGCTCTTCTATGTCTCGACCGACGGTTGGCTCACCGCCATCCCCGTCGGCGCTGGCGACCCGCCCACACTCGGAGAACCGACACCGCTCTTCCGCGTCGACCTCGTCGGCGAGGACAGCTTCGACGTCACCGCCGACGGCCAGCGCTTCCTCGTCGCCGGCACGCCGCCGACGAGCTCGCTGCCGATCACCGTCGCCCTCGACTGGCAGGCGGCGCTGCCGCGCGATTGACAGTCGAAGGGAGTTAGAACGAAGTACTTACATGAAACGGAAACTGGTCCAGGCCGGCGGCTCACTGGCGGTGACGCTCAGGGATAGGGGATTCCTTTTTCCACTCTCGACAGGAGCACGACTCGAGGACGCAACTGGCGGCAGAGCTGGCGAAGGGACCCCCGGGGATTGCGGGGGTTGTGGAGCCGCAACTCCGAGATCGGGCAAGTGCGCCGGCTCTGGGCCGGTCTCCTTGGCGTCTCGAGGGGCTCTCGCCGCTCTCGAGCACACACCTCGGCCGGCCTTCTGGCGGGAGAGTCGCGAAGGAGAAGGGAGCTGTCGAGTCCCACAGCGTGAGCCAACCTACGGGATGGCGGTTGCCCTCGTCTTCGGTGGCGCCCTGGCGGGAAGGGATCTCTTCTTGCCGAGATGGTGGAGGATCTTGCGGATCACAGGTGGATCGAGGATGAAGGCGAGGATCCGCATGTCGGCACCGCACTCGCGGCAGACCGGGGGATCGAGCTCGTAGATCCTGCGAATGAGCTGCGCCCAGGATCGACGTAATCTCTTCCGCTCGACGGCTGTGGGCTCGAGGGGCGAGGAGCCAGTGCCTGCTGCCTGCTCGGCGTCTGCCCCGCGGTGAGCTCACGACACGTTCGAGTAGTACCCGTAGTAGCGAACCTGGTGGAGGCGCGGCTCCGGCACATGTTGCAGGAGTCGAGCGAGGAGCTCGTTGCGCTCGAAGGTATGCTCCCGTGGCCCTGCTGTGGAGGACTCCTTGGCCAGGTAGTAAACCTCCCCGGCCGGTGCGTCGAGCCGCACCCGGCCGAGGGCGACGGGGGAGCGCAGCAGATACCTGGCGAGGCGCTCGATCGGGGGCGCATCTCCGGGAGGTATCCGCACCGTGTTGTGCGCCGAGAACCCCGAGTGCCTCCACGAGAGCAGGAGCTCGATCCGCCGCCGCCGACTTCGAGCCGGCGCCCGAGCCGGCCTGGAGCGTCGGAGACCGCCGCCAACGCCTTCCCGGCGAGCCTGCCCTGGACCGCCGATCCCGACCCCTTCGCCCGGAGCCCGCTCCAGTCGTTCGCGAGCGACGCCACCACCCTCGACGCCAAGGACGACCGCCTGGTCTCGCCGCCCCTCGCGCTCACGGCCGCGAGCCGCCTCGTCTTCTGGCACCGGTTCGACTTCGGGGACCTGCCCGGCGTCGACCCCCTGCTGGGCCCGCTCGCCGACAACGGCGGCCCCACCCACACCCACGCCCTGCTCGTGGGCAGTCCGGCGATCGACACCACCGCTCTCGGGGTGGCGCCGCCCGAGGACCAGCGCGGCGTGCCCCGCCCACAGGGGCCGAGGGCCGACATCGGCGCCTTCGAGCTCGGACAGTAGACCAGGCCGCGGCGGCGGAGTTCCGCGGTCCGAAGAGCATGCCGGTGAGCAACCATCCCGACCTGCCGACCAGCTGGTCGACGACCGAGAACGTGGAATGGGTCGCCGAGGTTCCCGGCATGGGTTGGGCCTCTCCGATCGTG
>DATKCC010000216.1:0-14937 GCA_035513375.1 Thermoanaerobaculia bacterium
CGCCGCCAGCAGGCTCTCGCCCTGGCCGCGGCGGCGGCGCTCCATGCGCTCGCGGTGACCGCCGCGTTCGCCAGCCGGCTCCACAAGGAGGCGCCGAAGTTCCCGGAGTATGTGGCCGTTCACGTCCTCCCGGCGGCGGCCCTGGGGGTCGAGCGGCCCAGACCCGAGCCCCAGCGGCCCGTCCCCCCGCCGCCGCCCGAGCCGGAGCCGGAGCCGGAGCCGGAGCCCATCGCGCCTGACCCGGAGATCCCGGTCCTCCCACGAGAGGAGCCACGGCCCGCGCCCCCGCCGCCGCCCCCGGCGCCCCGGCCCGCGCCGCTGCCCGATCCATCGCCTCCCGACACCGCCCGGGCCGACCGGGAGACGCCCGCGCCGGGTCCGCTCGGCTCGCCTCGCGGCTCGGCCTCCGGTCAGCCCTTCCTCGGCGCCCAGGTGGTGGGCCCCGGGGGCGCCTCCTTCCCCTACGACTACTACCTGGACCAGATGCTGGGCAAGATCCGCATGGGCTGGGTGCGGCCGCCGGTCCAGGGGATCGAGACGCTGCTCAGCTTCCGCGTGCTACGCAACGGCGAGATCGTCGAGGCCGAGATCCGGGGCTCCTCCGGCAGCCGGGCCTTCGACCTCGCGGCCCTGCGCGCGGTGCGCAATGCTTCACCCTTGGCGCCGCTTCCGGCGAGCTACCGCGAGGACGCCCTGACAGTGAACCTGATCGTCCGGTGAGAGAAGCCCCATGACCCATCGCCGTCCCCACGCCCCCGTCGCAACTTCAGCCCTCGCCCTGCTCGCGGCCGTCGCGGCCCTCGCGGCTCCCGCCCAACAGCCGCGGGCGGCGCAGGACCCGCCGCCGGGCGAGGTGACGCTGGTGCTCGAGGAGGGCCAGCGGCCGCTCCTGCGGCTCGCCTTCCCGGCGATCGAGCGCGCCGGCCGGCTCTCGCCCGCCGGCGGCGAGGGGGCCGACGAGCTCGAGGCGACGGTGCGGGCCGACCTCGAGGCGGCCCGCATCTTCGAGATCCAGGGACCCTGGGCCTTCACCGTCCTCGATCTCACCGGCGACCGCGCTCGGGACAGGGAGCTCTACCGCTCGCTCGGCAACGAGCTGCTGCTCCTGGGCGAGATCTCGGAGGATCCGGGCAGAGTGCTATTCGAGGGCCGGGTCTTCGATCTCGCGAGCGGCCAGCTGGTCCTCGGCAAACGCTACCGGGGCGAGCTCTCGGTCGCGCGGCGGATCGCCCACACCTTCGCCGACGAGGTGATCCTCTATTTCACCGGCAAGCGGGGCCTGGGGCTCACCACGATCGCCTTCCACTCCGACCGCACCGGTGACAAGGAGATCTGGCTGATGGACTACGACGGCGCGAACGAGCGCCGCATCACGGCCCACCGCTCGGTCTCGCTGTTCCCGGCCTGGACAAAGGGCGATTCGGGCGTCGCCTACGTCTCCTACCTCGACGGCGCGCCGGGGATCTACCAGGCGGACCTCGCCACCGGGCGCAAGCGGCCGCTGGTGACCGGCACGAGCTTCAACAGCTCCCCCACCTTCGCCCCCGACGGCCGGCGGATGGCCTTCACCCGATCGCTCGAAGGAAACACCGAGATCTTCGTCGCCGCGGCCGACGGCTCCGGCGCCCGCCGGCTGACCTACACCGGCGCCATCGACACCAACGCCGCCTGGTCGCCCATCGGCAACGAGATCGCTTTCACCTCCGGCCGCAGCGGCCGCCCCGACATCTGGGTGGTCGACCCCGAAGGCAGCAACACCCAGAAGATCTCGACCGGCGGCGACTACAACGACGGCGCGGCCTGGAGCCCCGACGGCACCAAGATCGCCTATGCCTCGCGCCGCGGGGGGGTCTTCCAGATCGCGGTGACCGACCGCGGGACCCTCCAGACGGTGGCCCTGACCTCCGGCAGCGGCGACAAGGAGTCCCCGAGCTTCTCCCCCGATGGCAGGAAGATCGTCTACTCGCTGTCGCTCGCTGGGCGCCGGGGAAAGGAGACGCAGATCTGGGTGATGGACGCCGACGGGCGAAACCCGACCCAGCTCACGAACGAGGGCAACAACTACTCCCCGTCCTGGTCGGCGTACCGGGAGTGAGGCCGCGGAGCGACCTTGCGGGGATCTTCGTATTTTGTTAGAGTTACACGCGCTTTCGATGGGCTCCGCGCGCCTGGTTTCCCTAGCGCCGGCGCGCATGTGCCGAATCGAGCGAATCCAGCCTGATCGAAACTGAGGGGAGACGACCGATGAGCCGCAAATGGATGGTCTGGGTGGTAGTGCCGGCGATTGCGATCACGCTTCTGGGATGCCCGAAGAAGCAACCGCAGACGCCGCCCGAGGAGATTCAGGTGGAGACCGAGGTGATGCCCGCGCCGGAGGAGGTCGCGCCCGAGCCGCCGATGACCGAAGGGGATAGGGTCGAGCCCGGCCTCCCCGCGGACGTCGAGGAGCTCAACCGATACCTGCGCGACCGCGGGTTGATCGGCGACGTCTACTTCGACTTCGACCGCTCCGAGCTGCGGGCGGAGTCCCGGGAGCAGCTCACGCGCAACTCCGACTGGCTGCGCGACAACCCCGGCTACGCCGTAACCATCGAGGGGCACTGCGACGAACGCGGAACCAACGAGTACAACCTGGCCCTGGGCGACCGCCGGGCGAGCTCGGCTCGCGACTACCTGGTCTCGCTGGGCATCGATGGCGGCCGCATGAGCACCATCAGCTACGGCGAGGAGCGCCCGGACTGCACCGAGTCCTCCGAAAGCTGCTGGCAGCGCAACCGCCGCGCCCACTTCGTGGTCCGCCCGCGGTGAAGCGCCACGGCCTCCTCCGGCTCCTCCCTCTGGCGGCCGCTCTCACGGCCGCCGGGGGGTGCGTGTCCTCGAGCGACATCGAGGGCCTGAGCACCCAGATCAGCGACGTGCAGCGCCAGGTCCTCCAGATGCAGATGCAGACCTCCAGCAAGGAGGAGGTCGCGTCGCTCGAGCAGACGCTCGAGAACCGGATGGAGCGGGTGATCCAGTCCGAAGCCGACATGCAGGTGCGCCTCGGCGAGCTGTCGTCGCAGATCGAGCAGCTGCAGGCGAAGCTCGAGGACACCAACTACCGCCTGGCCCAGGTCTCCCAGCAGATCGCCGCCACCAACCAGGAGTTGCGGGCGTTTCGCACCCAGGCCGAGGCGACGGCGGCGAGGCCGGGGACCGAGAGCGAGCCCGCGCCGAACCGCCCCGGCCCGATCGACCCCGAAGCGCTCTATCAGCAGGCCTACGACGATTACCTCCGAGGGAACTACGACCTGGCGATCGCCTCGTTCGAGGAGTACCTGGAGAACTTCCCCAACACCGACTTGGCGGACAACGCCACCTACTGGATCGGCGAGTCCTACTACCGCCAGGAGAAGTTCCGCCAGGCGATCGACCAGTTCGAGCGCGTTCTCAGGCGCTACCCGCGGAGCGAGAAGGCCCCGGGGGCGCTGCTGAAGAAGGGATACGCCTACCTGGAGCTGGGCGAGCGCTCGCAGGGGATCGTCCAGCTCCAGTACGTCATCCGCGAGCACCCGTCGAGCGATGAAGCGGAGATCGCCCGCGACCGGCTCCGGGCGCTCGGGGTTGACATCAACCGGTGACGCTGGTATAAACCGTCGTGCGTCGCACCGACGGTGCGGCGCTTTTTTTTCAGAAGGCTTCCCCGTCAAGCTACCGAGAGACGTCGAGCGATGGCCAACATCAAGTCCGCCGAGAAGCGGATCCTCCAGAACGAACGGCGCCGCGACCGCAACCGCGCCTACCGCTCCCGCATGCGCTCCGCCGTCAAGCGCCTCCGGACCGCCGTCGAGAGCGGTGACGCCGAGGTCGCGAAGGAGCTGCTCCCCGGCACGCTCCGGGTGATCGACGAGAGCGCCCAGAAGGGCGTCATCCACCGCAACACCGCCGCCCGCAACAAGAGCCGCCTGACCAAGGCGGTCACCGGCCTGTCGTAGGGTCCAGGACGAAGCTGTTGCCCCGGAGCCAGTGGGCTCGGGTGAGGCGCTCGAGGTCCGAGCGCAAGGCTCCGGTCTCGGGCTCCGCCACCCGCCAGCCCTCCCCGGCGAACCAGTCGAGCCACTCCTCGTGGGGGCGGCAGTTGATGTGGCCCCGTCCGGTCTGGCCCGGCGGAGCGGCCGTGAAGTAGATCCAACGACGGGCGCTCCCGGCCAGGACCCGCACCAGCTCGGGACTCCGCCCGGGCTCGATGTGCTCGGCGACCTCGACGCAGCAGACCAGGTCGAAGGGCTCGGCCCAGCGCTCGGGGACCTCGGCGAAGTCCCCCACCGCGACGGCCTGCGCCACCTCGGGCGGCAGCACCTCGCGCACCGCCGGGGAAGCTTCGATCCCCGCGATCCGCCGTCCCGCGGCGGCGAAGCTCGCCAACAGGAAGCCGTTGGCGCAGCCCACGTCGAGGGCCGACTCGAAATCGAGCCGATCGAGGAGGGCGAGCGCTACCGTGGCGTAGTCGCCGCCGAGCTCCGTGCGCCTCCGGAAGTGCCGGAGACTGTAAGGTTTCGGTCTCCGCAGCCAGGCTCGTAGCGCGCGGATCAGAACCCCTCCAGCAGATCGCTCACCATGGTCTCGGCGAAGCGCTCCGCCGCGTCCCGGATCGCTTGCTCCTCCAGATCGAGGAAACCGGCCTCGCCGAGCTCCACCTCGTAGGTCTCGCGGAACACGTAGTTCTCCGCCCGCCAGACCACCTCGTCACCGGGGACACGGCGGAAGAGGACCTGGGCGGTGATCGAGATCTCGTACGCGGTCGCCCGCCCCTGGTTGTCGAAGGAGATCGGGGTCAGGCCGAAGGCGGTCACCGCACCCGAGAGGTCGGCGTCCGCTTCGCTGCGGTCGCCGACGACGGCGAAGCGGCGGCGGGTCACCAGCTCCTGGGCGATCGACTCGGTCACGAACTGATCGACCTGCTGCCGCTGGGTGCGGTTCTCGAACGGGCTCAGGAACACCTCCCGGATGTCCTCGGGGATGTTGGTGCCCCGGCCCACCAGGGCGTAGCCGCAGCCCGAGAGGGCGGCTGCCAGGGCCAACCCCGCGCCGAGGAGGAGGGCGTAGCCGCCGAGCGCCCGAACAGGGCTGGGCCGGAGAGGTTTGGGTCGAGGGATCAAAGCGCTCACCTCCGGGTGACGAAGTTGATCAAACGATCGGGCACGTGGATGGCGCGGGCGACCTCCGTCCCGGCCAGGTGGCGCTGGACCGCGGCGCTAGCCAGGGCGGCCTCGCGAACCTGTTTCTCGGGCGCGCCGGCGTCGATCTCCAGCCGGTCGCGGAGCTTGCCGTCGACCTGGACCACGAGGGTCACCCGATCGCGCGTGAGCCGGGCGTCGTCCCACTCCGGCCAAGAGCTCTCGAGCAGGGTCCCAAGGTGGCCGCGGCGCTCCCAGAGCTCCTCGGTCAGGTGGGGGGCGATCGGGTGGAGGAGCTGGAGCAGGGTGTCGAGCGTCGCTTCACACTGGCGCCGCGACGCGGTCTTGTCGTCGAGCGCGCGGCTGAGGGCGTTCAAGAGCTCCATCAGAGCGGCCACCGCGGTATTGAACTTGAACCGGTCGAGGTCCTCGGTGACCCGCTTGATCGTCTCGTGGCGCCGGCGCTCGAGCTCGGCGTCGGATGGGGCGGTCGCCGGGGCGCTCTCCAGGGACTCGCTCGCTCGCCACAGGCGGTTCAGGAACCGGTAGGCGCCGGCGACCGCCTCGTCGCTCCACTCGACCTCCTCTTCCGGCGGGCCGAGGAAGAGGGTGTAGACCCGCTCGGTGTCGGCGCCCATCTCCTCGATCAGCCGGTCGGGCGAGACCGTGTTGCCCCGGGACTTGGACATCTTCTCCACCCGCCCGCTCCCCTCGGCGTAGTGCGTGATCATGCCCTGGTTGAACAGGTTGGTGAAGGGCTCGCTGAACGGCACCAGGCCGAAGTCCTGGAGCACCTTGCAGATGAATCGGGCGTAGAGCAGGTGGAGAATGGCGTGCTCGATGCCTCCGATGTACTGGTCGACCGGGCACCAGCGGGCGGCCCGCTCGGGGTCGAACATCCGCTGCCCGTCGCGGGCCGAGAGAAAGCGCAGGTAGTACCACGAGCTGTCGACGAAGGTGTCCATGGTGTCGGTCTCGCGCCGTGCGGGCTCGCCGCAGCGCGGGCACTCAGTCTCGACGAACGCCGCCGAGCGGGCGAGCGGGTTGCCCTCCCGGCCGGTGAGCTCGACCTCGTACGGAAGCTCGACCGGGAGCGCCTCGTCCGGTACCGGCACGGTGCCGCAGGCCGCGCAGTAGACCACCGGGATCGGCGTGCCCCAGTAGCGTTGGCGCGAGATCAGCCAGTCGCGGAGCCGGTAGGAGACCTTGGCGCGGCCGAAGCCCTCGGCCTCGAGCCAGTCGATGAAGGCGCGGACCGTCTCCGGGCCGTCCACCATGCCGTCGAAGCGCGGATCGACCCCACGGATGACGCCGGTGTGGAGGATCGGCTGGGCGAGCTCGCCGGAGGCCTCCGGGCTGCCGTCGTCGTGGTACACCAGCCGCACCGGCAGCCCCTCCTGGCGGGCGAAGTCGAGGTCGCGAGCGTCATGGGCGGGCACCGCCATGATCGCACCGCGTCCGTACTCGGGCAGGACATAGTTGGCGAGCCAGACCGGGATCGCCTCGCCGGTCGCCGGGTTGATCGCCACCTGGCCGGTGTCCCGGCCCTCCTTGGGGGTCGACTCCCCCTCGCGCTGGATCCGCGGCGCATTGCGCACGCGCTCGATCCAGGAAGCGATCTCTGCGCGCTCCGGGTGCTCGGCGATCAGTCGGACGGCCAGAGGGTGCTCGGGAGCCAGCACCATGAAGGTCGCGCCGTGGACGGTGTCGGGCCGCGTGGTGAAGACGGTCAGGGTCTCGGCCCCCGTGCCGTCGAGACCCGGCAGGCGGAAGTCGATCTCGGCTCCCTCGGAGCGCCCGATCCAGTTGCGCTGCATCACCTTGACCTTCTCCGGCCACCCTACGAGCCCGTCGAGGTCGCGGAGCAGGCGCTCGGCGTACTCGGTGATGCGGTAGAACCACTGCTCGAGCTCCTTCTGCTCGACCGCCGTGGCGCAGCGCTCGCAGTGGCCCTCGACCACCTGCTCGTTGGCGAGCACCGTGCGGCAGCTCGGGCACCAGTTGACCGGCGCCTTCCTACGGTAGGCGAGCCCCCGCTCCAGCAGCCGGAGAAACAGCCACTGGTTCCAGCGGTAGTAGTCCGGCAGGCAGGAGGCGATCTCCTTCGACCAGTCGTAGAGAATCCCCCAGCGGCGAAACTGGACCTTCATCACGGAGATGTTGTTCATCGTCCAGTCGCGGGGGTGGACCCCGCGCTGGATCGCCGCGTTCTCGGCCGGCAAGCCGAAGGCGTCCCAGCCCATCGGGTTGAGCGCCCGCCGGCCCTTCATCCGCAGATGGCGGTAGAGCGCGTCGCCCAGGATGTAGTTGCGGCCGTGGCCGACGTGAAGGCGGTCCCCCGAGGGGTAGGGGAACATCATCAGCATGTAGAAGGCGTCGCCGGGGCGGTCGAGGTCCATCTCCGCCACTCGGGACCTCTCCCAGCGGTCCTGCCACTTGGCCTCGATGGCTCGGTGGTCGTAGGTCATTTGACTGGAACCCCCTCCTCCTCCACTTCCAACTGCTCCCCGACGACGCCCTCTAGAGGCGCGGTGCCCGGGAGGGAGGGCGCCCCCACCCGTTCCTCATTCTTTCAGCTCCCGGCGCCCGCCGTCCCGCGCCGGCCATGCTCCGTCGGGCTGCGGCCCTGCCGCGTCACGTCATCGTCCCGAGCTGCTCGCGGCGCTTGAGCAGGCCGTCGAGCAATCCGTTGACGAACCGGCTCGACTGGTCGGTCGAGAACTTCTTCGCCAGCTCGATCGCTTCGTCCACCACCACCAGCTTCGGGATGTCCTCCTCGTACAGGAGCTCGTAGACCGCCAGTCGGAGAATGTTGCGATCCACCGCCGGCATGCGCTCGAGCCGCCAGTTGTCGGCCTGCTCGGCGATCAGGCGGTTGACCTCGTCCAGGTGGCCGAGGGTGCCCTCGACGAGCGTCCGCGCGTAGTCGAACGCCTCGTCCACCTCCCGCCGGCGGCGCTCGCCCTCCTCCGGCGTCCGCATTGGGGCGCGCCGGCGCTTCGCGGAGCCGGCGTCGTCCTCGGAGCCGTTGCCGACCAGGTGGACAGAGCGGTCGAAGACGCTGAAGATCTGGGCCGGCGCGGAACCGCCCAAGTCGTGCTGGTAGAGCATCTGGAGGGCCATCTCGCGGGCCATCCGGCGCTTGCCCACGCTTTTCACGGCGCACCTGTCCCGGGAGTCGATACCGGTTCCTGGCCCGCGGGCCTGGAGGTCGAAGGCGCCATGGCGTGGATGCAGCGCCTCGTGGTCAGCCGCGAAGCCTGGCGAGCAGATCGGCCATTTCGAGGGCGGCCTGCGCCGCCTCCCAACCCTTGTCGCCCGACTTGCCACCGGCCCGCTCTTGGGCTTGCGCGGGCGTGTCGCAGGTAAGGAGACCGAAGCCCACGGGGAGCCGGTGGTCGAGGCTCACCCGCGCGATACCGGCGCTCGCCTGGGCGCAGATCTGATCGAAGTGCGGCGTCTCGCCCCGGATCACGACGCCCAGCGCGACCAGGCCGTCCACCTCACCAGCGGCGGCGAGCTCCCCCAGGGCGAGGGGGATCTCCCACGCCCCGGGCACCCGCACCAGCCGGATCGACTCCGCCTCGACGCCGTGGCGCCCGAGGCAGTCCAGGGCTCCCGAGACCAGGCGGTCCACGACCGCGCCGTTGAACCGGGAGGCCACCACTCCGAAGCGTTTGCCCGCTCCGCTCAGCCGCCCCTCGATCGCCCGTATCTCGCTCATACAGAAGCCCTTGGAGCTGTCGAGTATAGGGAGCCGAGGGAACGGGTGTCAACCGACCGCGGCCGGGCTCATAGCGGCCCTCCCGCGGGGCCCAGGTGGATCTCCTCGACCAGGGCGGGTGCCTCGGCGTCGAGCGCGAAGATCACCGCCCGGGCGACCTCCGCGACCGGCACCATTCGGGCCCGATCCCACTCCCCCGGCACACCGTCCCAGAGCCCGGTGGCGGTCGCCCCGGGATAGACCGCGGTAAGGAGGACGCCGCTGCCCGCAAGCTCCTCCCGGAGGGCCGCCACCAGCCCCCGCAGCCCCCACTTGCTCGCGCAGTAGGCCGACCAGCCCGGGAAGCCGCGGGTGGCGGCGGCCGAGAGGATCGGCACCAGCCGCCCCCTCCCGGCCGCCTTCATCGCCGGCAGGCAAGCTCGGAAGAGGTGGAAGGCGCCGAGTAGGTTGGTGTCGAGAGTGTCTCGGAAGGCCGACGGAGCGAGCGCTTCGAGCGGCGCGATCGCCGTCACCCCGGCGGCCGGGACCACTACTTCGGGAGCTCCCCACGCCTCCAGCACCTGCTGCGCGACGGCGGCCACCGCCTGCGGATCGCGGACGTCGCAGCTCCAGACCCGGCCGGCGCCCCCACCCGCTCCCAGGGTGTCCTCGAGCGGCTCTAGTCGCCGCCCGAGGAGCGCCAGGGAGTGCCCTCGCCCTGCCAGCGCCAGGGCGACCGCCCGCCCGATCCCGGACCCCGCTCCGGAGACCAGGGCCGGGCCCCGGGGCGGATCGCCGGACGCTGGCCGACGAGCGGTCACAACGAGGCCAGCAGCGGGGCCATCACCAGGGCCACGACCGCCATCAGCTTGATCAGGATGTTCAGGCTCGGTCCCGCCGTGTCCTTGAAGGGGTCGCCCACCGTGTCGCCGACGACCGCCGCCTTGTGGGCGTCGGAGCCTTTGCCGCCGTGGGCGCCCGCCTCGATGTACTTCTTGGCGTTGTCCCAGGCGCCGCCGGCATTGGCCATGAAGATCGCCAGCATGACTCCCGAGGTGGTGACCCCGGCCAGCAGCCCGGCCAGTGCGGCCACGTCGTAAAAGCCCACCACCACCGGCACCAGGACCGCGAGGAGCCCGGGGACGACCATCTCGCGGATCGCAGCCTGAGTGGAGATGTCCACGCACCGCGCGTAATCGGCCTCGGCCTTTCCTTCCATCAGGCCGGGGATCGACCGGAACTGCCGCCGGACCTCCTCGATCATCTTGAAGGCGGCGCGCCCCACGGCCCGCATCGCCATCGACGAGAACAGGAACGGCAGCATGGCGCCGACGAACAGGCCGGCCATCACCCGCGGGTTGCCGAGGTCGATCTCGCCCAGACCGACGGTGGTCTTGAAGGCCGCGAAGAGGGCGAGGGCGGTCAGGGCCGCCGAGCCGATGGCGAAGCCCTTGCCGATCGCCGCCGTGGTGTTGCCGACGGCGTCGAGCTTGTCGGTCCGCGCGCGGACCTCCGCGCCGAGGTGGCTCATCTCGGCGATTCCGCCGGCGTTGTCCGCCACCGGTCCGTAGGCGTCGACCGCGAGCTGGATGCCGGTTGTCGAGAGCATCCCCAGGGCGGCGATAGCGATGCCGTAGAGCCCGGCCTGCCCGTAGGCGACCAGGATGGCCGCCGCCAGGACCATGACCGGCAGCGCCGTCGAGCGCATCCCGACGGCCAGACCGGCGATGATGTTGGTCGCGCTCCCGGTGCGGCTGGCGTCGGCGATCCCTTGGGCCGGGCCGCGGGCCTCGGAGGTGTAGTACTCGGTGATCAGGCCGATCGCGACGCCGGCGACCAGGCCGGCCACGGTCGCCCAGAAGACGCCGGTCGCTCCGAACTCGGTGTCCTCGATGACGTAGGTACCCTCGAGGAGCCACTGGGCCGAGAACCAGATGCCGGCGAGCATCACGACGGCAGAACCGATGGTCCCGGCGTGCAGGGCCTTGGCCGGATCGCCCCCTTCCCGGGTCCTCACCAGCAGGGTGCCGGCCAGGGAGATCAGGATGCCGAGCCCGGCGATCACCAGCGGCAGCGCCACGAGCTCCGGGGTGTAGCCCTCGCCGGTCGCCGCCCGGGTGGCTCCCACGCCGAGAACCAGGGTGCCGACGATCGAGCCGACGTAGGACTCGAAGAGGTCGGCCCCCATTCCGGCCACGTCGCCCACGTTGTCGCCCACGTTGTCGGCGATCACCGCCGGGTTCCGGGGGTCGTCCTCGGGAATCCCGGCCTCGACCTTGCCCACCAGGTCCGCTCCGACGTCGGCGGCCTTGGTATAGATGCCGCCGCCGACCCGGGCGAAGAGGGCGATCGAGCTGGCCCCGAAGGAGAAACCAGCGAGCACGGTCACGACGCGACGCAGGTCGTCCTGGGGGGCACCGGTGTCGAAGACCCGGCCGTAGACCAGGTAGAGGATCGACAGCCCCAGGACCCCCAGCCCGACGACGGCGAAGCCCATCACGGCCCCGCCGGAGAAGGCCACCCCCAGAGCCTTGGCCAGGCTCGACCGCGCCGCGGCGGCGGTCCGGACGTTCGCCAGGGTCGCGACGCGCATGCCGAAGTAGCCGGCCAGGCCCGAGCAGACCGCGCCGGCCACCACCGACAGGCCGATCAGCCAGGAGCTCTGAGGCTGACCGGCGTTGGCGAAGGCCAGGAGGATCGCCACTGCGGCCACGAACACCGCGAGCACCCGGTACTCGCGGGCCAGGAAGGCCATGGCACCCTCGCGGATGTAGCCGGCGATCCGCACCATGGTCTCGTCGCCCGGGTCCTGGCGTTTGATCCACGCGCTGCGCACGAAGGCGAATCCCAGGGCGGCCACGCCGCACAGAGGGACGAGGTACATCAGCGTCTCGAGGTCCACTGTCTGTCTCCTAGCTCGCTCAACCGTTGAACTGGTTCATCGCCGCCTCGATCCCCTCCCGCAGCCACGTCTCGCAGGCTTCGGCGGCCCGCTCCACCATCTCGCCGGCGGCCTCGCGCTCGTCGCTGCAGAAGGGCGAAAGCACGTAACCCACCAGGTCCTCGCCGCCCGGCGCCCCCTGCTCGCCGGCGCAGCCGAGGCGTAGCCTCGGGATGCGGTCGGTGCGCAGGTTCTCGACCACCGACTCCATCCCCCGATGCCCGCCTGGGCTGCCGCCGGGCCGCAGTCGGAGCCTGCTCAGGGGCAGGCTCGCCTCGTCGTAGACCACCAGCATCTCCGGCGGCTCGAAGCCGTGCCGTTCCGCCAGGCACCGCACCGCGTAGCCGCTCCGGTTCATGTAGGTCTGGGGCAGGGCGAGGAGCGGCTCGCCGGCGTTCTCGCCGACCAGGGCGTTGCACTCGATCCGGGTAAGCGGCACCCCGAGCCGGCGCGCGAGCGTTTCCACCACCCGGAAGCCCAGGTTGTGGCGGGTCTCGCGGTAGCGCTCGCCGGGGTTCCCCAGGCCCACGACCGCCCGCCGTGCCGCCGGATCCTCCGCGGACGCCGCCATTGCCCCCCCAGCCTAGTCCTCGGCTCCCTCGCCTTCCTCGGCCTCTTCCTTCCCCCGCCGGATGACCTCGGGCTCCTCCTGCTCCGCTTCCAGGAGCTCCTCGGCCTCCTCCTCCTGCTCCTCCGCCCGCTGCGGGTAGGTCACGGAGAGGATCACGCGGTCCAGTTCCTCGAGCAGGGTGACCCCTGCGGGCAGCTGCAGGGCGCCGGCTTCGAGGTGGTCGCCGATGACCAGGTCGGTCACATCCACTTCGAATGTCGCGGGAATGTCTCCGGGGAGGCACTCGACCTCGACCTCGCGGGTGACGAAGTCGATCATGCCGCCCTGCTCGCGTACGCCGCGCGGCACGCCGGCGACATGGACCGGCACGTTGACGCGGATGGCCTGGTCCATCAGGACCCGCTGGAAGTCGATGTGGAGCACCTCGCGGCTCACGGGATCGATCTGCAACTCGCGGATCCGCGCGTGGCGTTCCTGGTCGCTCTCGAGGCGCCGGAGCAGGAAGATCGTGTTCTCGGTGGCACCGGCGCGGAACACCTCCTCCACCTTCTTGCGCTCCACCTGGATCGGCACGGTGTCGACGCCGGCGCCGTAGAGCACTGCCGGGATCTGGCCCGCCGCCCGCAGGCGGCGGTTGCTGTTATTGCCCGTCTCCTCGCGGGTACGGACCTGGATGTGGAATTGCTCGCTCATGGTTTTGCGTCTTTCTACCGGGTCTTCCGGATTGGCTTAGTCGTCAGACGAACAACGAGCTCACCGAGCTGTCCTCGTGGATCCGCCGGACCGCCTCGCCCAGCAGCGCCGCCACGGACAGCGGGCGGAGCTTGTCGAGACGCCGGAGCTTCTCCTCGATCGGCGTCGTGTCAGTGACCAGGACCGCCGAGATGGGGGTAGCCTTCAGCCGCTCGATGGCGGGCCCCGAGAGCACGCCGTGGATCCCCGCGGCCATGATGTCCTTGGCCCCGTGGGAGCTCAGGGCCTCAGCGGTCTTGGCCACCGTGCCGGCGGTGTCGATGATGTCATCGATGATCAGGGCGGTCTGCCCTTCGACGTCGCCGATGACGTTCATCACCTCGGCTTCGTTGGGCTTGGTTCGCCGTTTGTCGACGATCGCCAGCCCGACGTCCAGCCGCTTGGCGATCGCCCGGGCGCGCTCGACGCCGCCGGCGTCGGGCGAGACGATCGTGAGGTCCGAAAGCCGCATCTCCCGGATCGCGTCGAGCAGCACGGGCGCCGCGAACAGGTGGTCGACCGGGATGTCGAAGAAGCCCTGGATCTGGGCCGCGTGAAGGTCCATGGTCAGCACCCGGTCGGCCCCCGCCTTGGAGATCAGGTCGGCGACCAGCTTCGCGGTGATCGGTACCCGCGGCTTGTCCTTCTTGTCCTGCCGCGCGTAGCCGAAGTACGGCAGCACCGCCGTCACCCGGGCGGCGGACGAGCGCTTGAAGGCGTCGAGCATGATCAACAGCTCGACCAGGTTCTCATTGGCCGGCGGGCAGGTGGGTTGGATGACGAAGACGTCGGAGCCCCGGACGTTCTCCTCGAGCTGGCAGAAGATCTCGCCGTCGGAGAAGTTGTAGGTCGTGACCCGCCCCTGCGCCAGGTTGAGATAGGCGCAAAGCTCCTGGGTCAGCGCCGGATGCGCCCTGCCGCCGAAGATCTTGAGCTCGCCGTACACGTGCCTCGCCCCGCGATGCGCTCGCGGCCCGGTCCAGGGCTGCGGCCCCGCCTGTGAAAATCGACGCCCCTGCCCCCCGGGGGGGGGCGGGCATCTCGTCTATTTCTGCTACGCCGTCTTCGCAGCGGATCTGGTTGGGGCGGTAGGATTCGAACCTACGATTGCGGGATCCAAAGTCCCGTGCCTTGCCACTTGGCGACGCCCCAGCTCAATCGGCCGTCGGCCCGGCGCGCCGTTTCGCCCCCCGACACCCGCGGCCGCTCCTCAGGACACCGACCAGAAGGAGTCCCGCAGGTGCCTCTCCTGGATCTCCTCCAGGCTCTTGCCCTCCGTCCGCTCTTCGTCCTCGTGCGCCGCCGGTTCAGGACCGCCCGCGGCCTCCCCGATCGGGCTCGCTCCGTCGTCCGCACCCGCGGCCGCCGCCGGCACCTGCGCCGGCTCCCCCTGCGAAGCGGGCGGCGGCTCGGAGCCTTCCCGCAACGGCGGGCGATTCGACTCCCGATCGCGCTGATGCTCCTCGATCCGCAGGCGCCTCCGCTCCGCGTCCGGGGCTTCGCCCCGCTCCCCCAACACCCGCTCGTACTCGTCGAGCACCTGGAGCTCGATCAGCCTCCGGGTCTCGTTGTTGAGCGGGTGGGCCACGTCCTTGAACTCGCCGTTCTTCTTCCGGCGGCTCGGCATACTGATGAACAGGCCGTCCTTGCCGCGGATCACCTTGATGTCGTTGATCATGAAGCAACTGTCGAGCACGATCGAGACGAACGCCTTGAGCTTGTCCTCGCTGACTGGGAAGACCTTCACCTCGGTGATCTGCATGTTGGGGCTCTCCTCGATCCGGCCGGCCGCCGCCCAGAGTCGTCCGACCACCCGCACCGGTCCGGCTCGCAG
>DATKCC010000217.1:0-3724 GCA_035513375.1 Thermoanaerobaculia bacterium
GCGTTACGGCCAACCTGGTAGAGCGCGCTCGAGTGGTCGGGATCGCGGGCCAGGATCCGATCGAGCACCGAGAGCGCCCGATCGAACTCCCGGAGCTCGGTGTGGAGCAGCGCGAGCGCCAACCGGGCCGAGAGGTTCCCGGGGTCGATGGCGATCGCCTTGCCGTACTCCACCATCGCCTCGCGCTCCAGACCGTCGTCGCGCAACAGGTTAGCCCGAAGCTCGTGCCCCCGGGACGGCTCCCGCCGGCCGATCTCCCGCGCCTGGGCGAGGGCTCGCTCCCGGCCGCCGCCCACCGCGGCGGGCGCATGGCGGTAGAACTCGAACAGGGAGACCCGTGCCTCGACGTTGCCGGGGTCGAGGACCACCGCCCGTTCGAGCGCCTGCCGCGAGGCGCGGGCGAGCCCGACCTGGCGGAGGAGCGAGGCATCGAGCGCCGCTACCGCACTGGCTTCACCGAGCCCCTGGTGGATGCGCGAGCTCCCCGGGTGGCGAGCCGCCTCGCGCTCGAGGAAGCGGACCGCTTCGGAGGCGCGGCCGGTCTCGAGATAGACCCGGCCCAGGTAGTAGATCGCCTCGCGCGACCTCGGATCAGCGGCCAGCACCCTGCGCAGCGCGTTCTCCGCCTCGGAGAAGCGTTCCTGCTCGATCAGGCCGGCGGCCCGCTCGACCAGGTTCGCCGCCGGCGCCTCGCGGGGGGCGGCGAACGCGGACCCGACTGCGGCCAGGCCGACGAGGACGGAGCGGGCGCGGCGGTACGAAGAGCGAGCCATCTCCCCTACCCAAACCGGGAGGTGGGAGCCACGATTCCGCTTTCGCGCAAGGCTCCGCATCCGCGCGGAGACGCTCGAAGGTGTGGAACGCTTCGGACTCGCGGCGCGAGCTGGAGGGCTGCTAGGTCCCGAGCCCTGCGAAGGAAGCCGAAGCACCGACCTTCTCCCGGGCCGCGAAAGCGTACGGAGACTCGGCGAACTCGGTCACCAGGCGCTGGTAGTGCTCGGCGGCGGCCTCTTGGCGGCCGAGCGACTCGAGGGTCACCGCGAGCTCGTTGAGGACCACGTCCTCCGGCAGCGGCCGGCGGGCGTCCTCGAGCATCGCCTCGAGCTCCGCCGCGACCTCCTCGGCCTTGCCGTCGGCCCGATCCAGGGCGTAGAGATTGAGGCGCACCTCGGCCGCCAGCATGTGCCGCGGGTGCTCGTCGATGAAGTCCCGCCAGAGCTCTCGTGCGCGTTCGGCGGCCCCATCGACCGCGGCCATCAGCCCCAGGTAGACCCGCCCAACGTCGGCGGCATCGCTCGCCCGGTGCTCCTTCACCACGCGCTCGAAGAGCTCCTTCGACCGGGTTCGTCGCGCCGCTTCGCTCGGGAAGGAGAGCTCGCGGTCCCCGGCCGCGGCGCCTTCGCCGTCCGGGCGCACCGGCGCGGCGTAGGCCGCCATCGCCTCCGCGAGGAGGGCCTGGGCATCGCCTTCGGAGAGCCGGACCCACAAGGCCCAGGCGGCGAGGGCGACGATCGCCAGCGCCAGGGTCGCAACGCCCGCGATCAGCTTCCGCCGGTGGCTGCGAACCCACTCGAGGCTCTGGGCCATCGTGGTCTGGAAGGTGTCCTGGCGCTTGATCTCCTTGCGGGTCAGGCGGTCGCTCATCGTTGGCTTCTCCTGGGTGGTGGGCGCCGGGGCGCGGGGATCGGCGCCGGCGGGGGCGCTACTCTATCGGAAACCCTCCCTTGCGGGAATCGCCGCCGCGGGCGGTATGCTCGGCGCCGCGAGCCCGCTCGCAGGCACTGATGAACGAGATCCCCCCGCCGCCTTCGGTCGACGACCTGATCCGGGAGGTCCGTGAGGCCCGCCGCCGAACGCTCGCGCTGGTCGCGGACCTCGGCGACGAGCAGCTCCTCGGACCGCAGCTCGAGATCGTCAACCCGCTCCTCTGGGAGATCGGGCACGTGGCGTGGTTCCAGGAGCGCTGGCTGCTCCGGCAGCTGGCGGGCAAGGCGCCGCTGCGCGAGGACGGCGACCGGCTGTGGGACTCCTCGGCGGTCGCTCACGACAGTCGCTGGGGCCTCCCGCTGCCCGGGCGGCCGGAGACCATCGCGTACCTGGAGGCGGTCCGGGACCGGGTGGTCGAGCATCTCGAGGCCTGCCACCGCCGGGGGCTCTCGACCGCCGAGGTCCAGCTCACGCTCCTCGCCCTCGACCACGAGTCCATGCACTGCGAGGCCTTCACCTATACGCGCCAGACCCATGGCTGGCCGGCTCCGTCGGCCGCGTTCGCGCCCGCCGGCGACACGCCGCACGCGCCGCCAGGGGCGGCACCGGGAGCCCGCCCCGCGGAGGCCCCCCTCGGCGACGCCCTCGTCCCCGGAGGCTGCTTCTTCCTTGGCGCGCCCGGCGTCTACCCCTACACCCTCGACAACGAGCAGTGGGAGCACCCGATCGAGCTGGCTCCCTTCGGGATCGCGCGGGCGGCGGTGAGCCAGGCGGAGCTGGTCGGGTTCGTCGAGGACGGCGGCTACGAGCGCGAGGAGCTCTGGCATCCCGCCGGGTGGCGGTGGCGGACGGCGGCCGGGGCCGACCACCCCCTCTACTGGAGCCTCTCTCCGGGTGGAGGATGGCAGCGGCGGGTCTTCGACCGTCGGGTCCCGCTCGAGCCCCACCGGCCAGCGATCCACGTCTGCTGGTACGAGGCCGACGCCTACTGCCGCTGGGCCGGACGGCGCCTGCCGACCGAAGCCGAGTGGGAGGCCGCCGCGGCCGGGTCTGGCACGGCGGGCGGCAAGGCGCTCGCGCCGTCCGGCAGCGGCCGCAAGCGGTTTCACCCCTGGGGCCTGGCCCCTCCCACACCTGGCCGGGCCAACCTCGACGGGCGGACGGGCGGGACGGTGGAGGTGTCGGCTCTCCCTGACGGCGACTCCGCCTTCGGCTGCCGTCAGATGATCGGCAACGTCTGGGAGTGGACGGCGAGCAACTTCCTGCCCTACCCGGGGTTCTCGCCAGGCCCCTACCGCGAGTACTCAGAGCCCTGGTTCGGGGAGCGGAAGGTGCTCCGCGGCGGGAGCTGGGCGACCCCGGCCCGGCTCCTTCGAAATACCTGGCGGAACTACTTCACCCCGGAGCGGCGCGACGTCTTCGCCGGGTTCCGGACCTGCGCGCTGTGAGCGGCGCTTGCGATGTCCTGCTGGTCACGCCGGCGCCGCCTGGCTCCCTCACCGGGAACCGGGTAACCGCCCTGCGCTGGGCGGGCTTCCTCCGCGAGCTCGGGCATCGGGTGACCGTGGCCGAGGCCCTGGAGGAGACTGCGCCGGGCGTCCTGGTCGCCCTCCATGCCGGCCGGAGCGCGGCATCGGTGGCGCGGTACCGGGCGCTCCGCCCGGAGGGCTTCGTCGTCGTCGCGCTGACCGGCACCGACCTCTACCGGGACCTCCCCGCCGGGGATGCCGGCGCGCGGCGATCGCTGGAGCTCGCCGATCGGATCGTGGCGCTGCACCCGCTGGCGCTCGAAGCGGTGCCGGCGGCCTTGAGGAGCCGCGTCCGGGTCATCGTGCAGTCGGCGCGAGCACCGTCGGGCCTCGGCTCCCGGAGGGTGCGACCGGAGAGCGGGCAGGCCGCCGTCTTCCGCGTCGGCGTCGCGGCTCACCTGCGGGAGGTCAAGGACCCGCTTCGAGCGGGCCTCGCCCTGTCCCTTCTGCCACCGGAGACCGCCATCGAGGTGGTCCACCTCGGCCGG
>DATKCC010000218.1:0-3161 GCA_035513375.1 Thermoanaerobaculia bacterium
CGAGGAGAGCCTGCGCCTCGCCGGCGAGCACTTCCTGGGCGCCCTCCACGCCGCCGAGCACGCGATGATCTCGCTCTTCCCGGTCGTCGCCCTCTGCGACCGGGGCGACATCGGCGGCATCTCCTACCACCGCCACCCGCAGGTCGAGACCGGGGCGGTGTTCGTCTACGACGGCCACCCCGGGGGCGTGGGGATCGCGGCCCGGGGGTTCCGAGAGCTTCCGGACCTGCTGAGCCGCGTCCTCGAGCTCATCGCAGGGTGCGACTGCGAGGCGGGGTGCCCGTCCTGCATCCAGTCGCCCAAGTGCGGCAACGGCAACCGGCCGCTGGACAAGCCCGGGGCGGCGCGGGTGCTGCGGCTGGTGCTCGGCAAGCAGGCGCCGGCGGCGGGGGAGCCGACGGTCTGGCCCGAAGTGATGATGCCGGCGGAGGCCGGAGCGGAGCTCGGTCCCGCCCCCCGCCCCGGCCGAGACGGAGCTCGGCCGCTTCAGGCGGGGGCCGACGGCCTGCCCGATCTGGCTGGTCCAGACCCTAGGGCGCCTGAAGCGGCCGACCTCCGCGTCGGCCGGCCGTTCGGCTCGGAGAGCACGGCACCCGTGGACGCCCCTGGTCTCGGCGGCTCGGCGAGCGAGGTTCTGGAGGCGCTCGGCCGTTCCGGCCGGTGCCCGCGCGAGGGTGGGGGCTTCCCCTTCCCCCCTGGAGGGCGGGAAGGGGATCGAGGGGTTGAGGGGGTGACCCAGACGATCCTGTTCGACCTCGAGACACTGCGCTCGGCCGACGAGGTGGGGGGGTGGGGGAACTGCCATCGGATGGGGATGGCGCTGGGGGTGGCGCTGGTCCTCGAAGAGGGGCGGTTCGAGGTCTTCGGCGAGGACCGGGTGGGAGAGCTGGCGGGGCTCCTGTCGGCGGCGAGCCTGGTGGTGGGGTTCAACGTCAAGCGGTTCGATTACCGGGTCCTCGCGGGTTACACCGGCGTGGACTACGCGCGGCAGCTCCCCACGCTCGACCTGCTCGAGGAGGTGCAGCGGCGACTGGGGTTCCGGGTGGGACTGGACGCGCTCGCGGGGGAGACCCTGGGGGCGGCGAAGTCGGGCGACGGGTTGCAGTGCCTGGACTGGGTGCGCCAGGGGCGGCTGGAGCTGGTGGAGGAGTACTGCCGCAAGGACGTGGAGATCCTGCGCGACTTGTACCTATACGGGCGGCGGGAGCGGTGCGTGTACTTCCGGCACCGGAAGCGGGGACGGGTGCGCGTCGAGGTCGATTGGTAGGTGTGGACCGGTGGGCCAAGGCCCACCCTACGAGAGGTCGTTGCCTTCGGCCGCCCGCTGGGTGAGCTCCTAGCCTCTGGGGGCGAGGAGGGAGCGGTGGGCGCGATCCTGGAGCTCGCGGCTCCAGAGGACGACCTCGCGGCCGCCGGGGCGTTCGGCGTAGGGGCCGAGTGCGTCGAGGGCGGCGGCGACCTCGGCCCGGAGCCGCTCGACGGTCTCGGCGCCGGCGCCGGTCGCGAGGACCGCTCGGCCGAGCGACTCGGCGTCGGCCGGCGTCACCCGCGGGGCGTTCCACAGGCGGGCCACCTCGCGGCGGACCTCGTCCGCGCGCCCGGCGGCGACCAGGATCGGGAATGTCGGCTCCCGGTTGAGGATGTCGGAGAAGGCGTCCTTGCCGGTGCCGAGCCGCTGGAGGTCGAGGAGGTCGTCCGCGAGCTGGAAGGCGACCCCGAGGTGTCCGGCGCACGATCCGAAGCGGCCGGCGGCCTCGTCCTCGGCGACCAGCCGGGCCGCCGAGCGGGCGCACCAGGCGAACAGCGACGCGGTCTTGCCCGCGACGATCTCCCGCCAGCGGCCGAGAGGGAGCTCGACCCGGCCCCGGGCGAGGACCTCGGCCATCACCCCCCGGGTCATGGTGGCGATGGTCTCGACGGCCTCGGTGGTGATCACCCGCGGCCGCTGCTGGAGCTGGCCGAAGGCGAGCGTCAGGACCAGGTCTCCGGAGAGCACCGCCGCGGTCGCGCCCCAGAGCGCGTTCGCCGTCGGCCGCCCTCGCCGGGTCTCGGCGCCGTCGACCACGTCGTCGTGGAGCAGGCTCCCGGCGTGGATCAGCTCGCCCGCCACCGCCACGTCGACCAAGCCGTCGCTCGGGGCGTCGATCGCTCGGCCGAAGAGGTAGGTGAGGCGGGGCCGGGCGCGCTTCGCGGCACCGGCCAGGACCAGGTTGCGGGCCGCCTCCATCAGGATCTCGGGACCCTCGGGCCCGGCGCGCGTGCCGCTCTCGAGGGCGAGCTCGAGGGCTGACTCGACCCGACCGACGAATGCCTCGAGGTCGCTCGAGCTCTCCAGGAGCTCGCTGCCAGAGTGCTCGCGAAGCATGACGGCGAGTATATCCGTGCCCGGGACCGCCGGTGGCACCGATCCTGCTCGCCCCGGGGAGTGGAGGTAGCCTCCGATGATCCGCCGTGAGACCCTGCCGAATTCCTCCCCGCTCCGCCGGCAATCGGGTCCTGAGGGCGTGCCGACCCGAGGACCCTCCGGTCCGGCTCGGACGCTGGTCGTGGGCTCGGCGCTGGCCCTTGCCCTGGGCGCCGCCGCCTGCTCCGACCTCCCAGGGGTCTTCGAGCGGCCGCGGGTGGCGGTCGAGAGTACCCGGGTGACCGGGGTCACCTACGACGCCGCCGACCTCCTGGTGCGCTTCCGGGTCGACAACCCCAACTCCTACGGCCTAGACCTCTCCGGCCTCGACTACGCCTTCGACATCGCCGGGCGGACCCTGTTCGAAGGCGATCGGCGTCAGAGTCTCACCCTCCAACCGGCCGGCTCGGGGCTGGTCGACCTGCCGCTCACGGTTCGCTTCTCCGACGTCTACCAGATCGCCCGGGACGTCATCCGGGGCCGTGAGGAGGTCGGCTACAGGGTGCGCGCCGGCCTGCGCTTCCAGGTGCCGGTGGTGGGCGAGATCCGCGTTCCGGTCGAGGCCCGGGGCGAGCTGCCGCTGGTGGGGGCTCTGGCGCGCGGCGGCTAGCAGCCCGTGGTGGAAGTCCGTGTGGCTCGGGGTAGTATCACGCCCCAGGCCATGAAGCTCCGACCCTCGCTCGACTGGCTCCTGATCTTCGTCCCGGGAGCGATCCTCCTCGACTTCCTGGCGCCGGAGCGCCACACGCTGATCTTC